>DAITPG010000001.1:0-48427 GCA_036833715.1 Eubacteriaceae bacterium
GTCGAAGTAAATGCTGATGATGCAGAAATTATTGTAAGTCACATCAAATATCTGCAGGGCCTCGTAAACCATGATGGGATAATTGTTTTGCTTATTGTAGATATATTGCTCCACAGCCATTTTATACAGCTTGGTTTCGACGTATTTTTGATAGTCCGCAGCTTTATTGTAGTAAAGCCGGTTGATGACCCTCAATGAAGTTTTATAGAAAGAAGAACTGAATTCGGGATACTCTATTTTATATTTTAATACAGTGACGCCGTCATATTTCATTTCTTTTTCTATTATTTTGGTTTCAACGGTAACAATTCTCATCTTATATCACCTCATTCCAATATATGTTGGAATAAGGTGAATTGTGTATGTGCTTATATAAATTATCCGCTCAAAAGGAGAAGAGAGCTGCTACAGGCTTCTTAACGCATCGATCGGATTGAGCCTGCTTGCCTTTCTGGCAGGCATATAACCAAAGATAATGCCCACCGCAGCCGAAAATCCGACGGCGAGAAGAATGGTGGAGACCGACATCGCGAAGTCGATGTCGATAAGGATTGAAGCCACATAGGCGATCAGGCAGCCAAACGCTAGACCGATGATTCCACCGATAATGGAAAGAAAGATCGATTCGATGATAAACTGCTGTTGAATGCGCGCGGGCGTTGCTCCCAGCGCTTTACGCAGGCCGATCTCCATCGTCCTCTCGGTAATGGAAACCAGCATCATGTTCATGATCCCTATGCCGCCTACCACAAGGGAGATGGCGGCGATGCCTGCCAGCAGGTAAGACATCATCTGCATCATCGTCTGGAAGGTGCTGATCATGTCCCCCATATTAAACACGGTATACGCGTCATCTTTATAGTTGAAAGCGGCATTGAGCGTAGCCTTGATGTTGATGACCGTATCGTCGGCCAGATTGGTATCGATCAGATAAACATCCATATTGACGATATTTTTAAGACCGGAGGTTTTCATTGCCGTTGTGTAAGGGATGATCACGGTATCGTTAAGCGAGCCCGATCCATACCCGCTGGAGGGCACCAGCGTGCCGACGACCGTATAAGTCATACCCTTGATAATGACCTGCTTGCCGAGCGGATCTTCTCCGTAAAACAAATCCTCGGCAACATCGCTGCCGATTACGGTCACCAGATTTTTGCTTTGCAGGTCGATCGCATTGATCGCTCTGCCGGACTTAAGTAATGTTTCGTCGGACTGAAAATACACTTCGTTTTTGCCCTGTATGCTTACGTCCTCTTTAACGGATCCGTTGTAGATGACATTGGTGCTGCCCGTAACCGTCGGAGAAATGCCGCTGATATTGTCGAGCGCGGCAATCGCCTGCATATCCTCGTCGCTGAGTCCTCGTTTGAGCGGCGTGCCGGATGCGCTGATGATGATCTTATTGACGCCCAGCGCCGTTACCTGATCATTGATACTGTTGGTGGCTCCCTGCACGATGGTGATGAGCGCGATGATGGAGGCAACTCCGATCACTATGCCGAGCATGGTCAAAAAGGATCTCAGCTTATTATTGATGATATTTTCCCATGACATTTTGATGCTTTCAACTAACATATCAGCCCTTTCCTCCTTCCTCGCTCAGGCAGCCGTCAAGGATGTGGACGACTCTTTTGGCGTTTTTTGCGATATTGGTATCATGCGTGATCATTATAATCGTTTTCCCCTGCTTGTTCAGTTCAACAAACAGATCCATTACCTGCGCGCCGGTTTTCTGGTCCAACGCTCCCGTCGGTTCATCCGCCAGAATGATCGTCGGTTCGGTTACCAAAGCGCGCGCAATGGCTACCCTCTGCTGCTGCCCGCCCGAAAGCTGATTGGGCAGGTTGCGCATTTTATCCTGCAGACCGACCTGTTCCAATACTTCCGCAGCCCGCGCTTTCCGCTTGGCGGGAGCAAGCCCCGAGTAGATCAGCGGCAGCTCCACGTTTTGGAGCGCGTTCATTCTGGAAAGAAGCTGGAAGCTCTGAAAAACAAAGCCGACCTCCTTGTTGCGCACCTTTGCGAGCGCTTCTTCATCCAGTTCGGCAATATCATTGCCCGATAAGATATATTGACCCGAAGATGCAACATCCAAACATCCGATGATATTCATCATTGTCGATTTTCCCGAGCCCGAAGGTCCCAGGATCGATAAGAATTCCCCCGCATTGATGCTCAAATTCACATTATGCAGCACTTCGAGTTCTTCCTGTCCCATGTAATAACTCTTGCAGATGTCCTGCATACAAAGAATTTCTGCCATGCCTACCTCATTCCGCCGAAGCCCATTTCGGACGTTGAAGAGGTTTTTGTATAATAAACCGTATCCCCTTCGGCAACGCCGCTTAAAATCTGCACGTTTACGCCGTCATTGATGCCCACGGTGATATCCGCTTTGGAATATTTGTTCTGCGCGTCCTTTTTAAGCACATAGGGATTGTTATCGCTGTCAAACAGAATGGAAGCCATCGGCAGCGTAACCGCGCCTGTCGCGTTTTCATGGATCAGCTTCACTTCGGTGGACATGCCCACCTTGATCGATTCATCATAGGCAAGCTCGATCACCGCGTCAAAATACGTTACGCCGTTGGAAATGGTGCCTTCCTTCGAAATGCTCTTGACCGTGCCTGTCAGTTCTTTGTCAAGCGCGCTGATTTTAATGGCCGCTTCTTTTCCGACGGTTACTGCCGGAAGATCATACTCGTCCACTTTCACGCTGATCTGCATGGCGCTGTAATCCACCACATCCAGTAATTGAACGCCGGACATGACCTGCTGATTGACCTCAACATCCAAGTTGACGACTTCTCCGTCGATTTCGGCTTCGATATATTCGCCCATCGTCGTTTTCAAAAGATCATCGCCCTCTTCCACCATGTCTCCGTTTTCAACGTAAATTTTGGATATTTGCATAACCTTTCCCGAAATCACGCTCTGCCTGTCCTTGGCTTCAATATTGCCGGTAAAAGTATAATAGGTCGTTATGTCTCCGGATACCGCTGTTGCCGATGTGTAAAGATTCGTTTTGGGCCTGTTGATGAAGCCGATGATGGCAACGATGGCTATTACGCCTACCGTTATCAGAATCCATTTTTTCGATTTGGATTTTTTCTTTGCATTCATATAAAATGATTACCTCCGCTATTGTGCTATGATTTTAATTTTTCTGTGTGAACTGTCTGTGAACTTGTCCATCTTTAATGAGGCTTTAATAATTGCCGTAAGATCGGTTTATTTGGGCAAATCTTCCTTATAAAAATAATAGCACACCTTTATCGGTTTCTTATCGTTTTTTGCCCGAGATCAATAAATATTCTCCCAGAATAAGCGCAGCAATCGCAACGGAGGCGGCAACGATAACACCGGGGTACTGCTTATCGAATCCATTGACTGACAAATGTTTGGCTAAAATGCCGATGATCGCCCACAGCACCACGGCACCGTACGCTTTGTCATGATATCTCAGCATTACAAGCAGTCCCACAGCGCAGCTGACGGCGATCATGATCACAGTCCAGGCCGCATCGCTCAGACCCCAGCCGTTCCAGCCGATATCGACCAGCAGCGCGGTAATATTGGCAATCAAAGCCACCGCGATCCAACCGTAATAGATACTGAAAGGGAACTTTATGAAAAAAGATTGTTTTGCGGTAAAACATTCGTTGCTCAGACGCAGATAAATGACCGTGAGCGCGATAAATAAAACGACCATGATGATCACCGAAATCCCGACATTAAAATTATGCCAGGCGATGATCCACATGGCATTGGCAAAAGAGGATAAAATGAAATACGGGCTGATCTCTTCGATGATGTCGCTGATGCGCTGATCTTCGCCCGCTCCGAAAAAGCCCCATTGATACAGTACAAAAGCGCCCAGCAGCAGATAGATCAATCCCCAGATCATAAAAGTGAATCCCGCGGGCGTAAACAGGTTGGGATATGCGGCAGCTACTTCGCCTGTCGTTACGCCGTTAAGCGGCAGAAAGTCTGCCAAAAAGCTGAAGGTGATCATAACCAGATAAGCGGCGGTATTGATGATTTTTAAACCGGTTTTCTTTTTCATTTCTCTATTCTCCTTTTACTGATTTAATATAAAAAATAATAGGATTCCAAAAGATCGGTTCTGTTATATTTTTCTGCGGCGCGGTGGATCAAATTCTTGAGCGCACCCGCAGACAGGCTGCCTTCTTTAAAACGCTCGAGTGCGGTTATCAGCTTTTGCTTTTCGGCGGAAATTAATGAAAAGTAAGTATCCCACAGATGATGCGCTGCAAGTTCAAAACCATTTTGCGAAATTTCAAGCTCGAACGCGGCTTCGATATTTTTGTAAAACCTTAACACGTTCGGCGGCATTTCTTCATCCATATCGAGCTGATTGAGCTGATAGTAAAAAGGGCTGCGTTCCAAAACCGCGTAGCGGTATTTATTCCATTCCCTCGCCATTTCGGAAGCTGCAGCGCCATTCGTAAGATAAATGCATTTGATGGCTGAAAGATTCTTATCCTTCACTTCCAGCATCATATCGATGTCCGACGAGCTGACAGTGCGGTAAAAATCCATAAATTCGGCGCTTCGTATGCTTTTTGCGTGCGCGCCCGCTTTTCGCCCTGCTTCCTGCTGCGCGTAATGGATCTTTTGTCTGCCGTCTTTTTCTTTCCAGGTATTCGCGCATTCACGAATCATCCGATCATGGTCAACTGTTTCTCCTCTGAAGATTTCTTCATGCAGATTATCATATACCACCGGCAGATTCGCCTTATATGCGATGGAGAGTACATCTTCCGTAGAAAAACATTTTTCGTCGTTCTCGATGACCAGCCTGTTTTTGATGCGCTCTTCCAGCCCATCGCATCGGGATAGAAACCTGCGCACGGACTCTTCCTTATCCCCGTAGATGCCGCCGACATGCAATATGAGCTTATGCTCAAACCCGGCCCCTAAAGCCTCCAGCACGTCGGTATGATAGCGCAGATCCCATTCGGCATTTTTAACGACTTCCGCGTTGGGCGAATTAAGTACGGTATATTGTCCCGGGTGCATGGAAACGCGCATTCCGTTTTCCTTGATCATTTTGCCGATGGCATCGAATTCGTCTGCGAAAACCTCTTTCCAATTTAAAGTATTTACGGGGCTTGAGCCAAACGGAATCAAATCGGAGCTGATCCGAAAAAGTTTTATATTATATTTTGAATTATATGCGACAGAATTTTTTAAAGCACGTAAATTATTCGCAATGATCTCCCGAAGTTTATTTTCATCCGCATTTTTCATCCTGCAGGTTGTTTGTTCGGTGCCCGGAACACCTAAAGTAGTGCAAGCATATCCGATATTCATGTTATACTCCCGTATTTTTATGGCTTACCTGTTATTTTGGTACAATTATCCAAATTTATTCCGTTTAAAACTGCCTATCAAAAAATAAAAACGCCATAGAAATACTTCTAAATTAGAATCATTCGTGTTATACTAAATTAAATCCTATTTTGTGATTTAATCACCGAATAATCGCGCCTGACTGTATATACTAAAATCATAAACAGCTCAAACTGTTAAAAACAGATTTAAGGAGATATAAAAATGTCAGTTTTAACCATAACGAAAGATAATTTTGAAAAAGAAGTCCTTCAATCCGAAAAACCCGTGCTCATCGACTTTTGGGCACAGTGGTGCGGACCCTGCCGCATGGTTTCACCGTTGGTCGATCAAATCGCCGATGAATCCGACGGCACCTATAAGGTCGGAAAGATCAATGTGGATGAACAACCCGAACTTGCAGCCAAATTCGGCGTCATGAGCATTCCGACTCTTATGGTCATGAAAAACGGAAAGATTTCTTCCAGCTCCGTAGGCGCACGCAGCAAACAGGCAATATTGAGTATGCTTTCCTAAGCATACTCAATAAAAATTATCATAATAGCAGCTGCATATCCTCCCGTAAGGGCGGGTATTTGATATAGATAATCAAAGGATGAAAAGGAGCGGATAATATGGCAGAACAAAAATTTTATGTATGCGAACATTGCGGAAACATGGTCGGTATGATCAAAAGTTCCGGCATTTCCATGATCTGCTGCGGAGATAAAATGAAGCAGCTCAAGGCCAATACTTCGGATGGCGCGGTTGAAAAACACCTTCCCGTTATATCATCTACGCCGCAAAGCGACGGTGATACACTTGTAACGATCGATATCGGCAGTGTGCCTCATCCGATGCAGCCGGAACACTATATTGAATGGATCTATCTCGAAACTCAAAAGGGCGGCCAGCGCAAAGTCCTTGCGGCAGGCGAAGCTCCCAAAGCCGAATTTCTTCTCAAAGACGATATACTCGTTGTCGCTTACGCCTATTGCAATCTGCATGGGCTGTGGAAAACCGAAGTCAACCAATAAAAAACGGGCTAAGCAAATAAAAATTGCTATAGCCCATTATTATTTTTCTCTAGCTGTTCATCGATAAGTTGCCGAACAATACGGAGCAGGAAAAGAGATGAAAAAGCCGCATTTAGTAAAACAGAACCGATTCAGCATAGGCCTTCGGTTCTGTATTTTATTACTGTTTATTTAATGTCTACGCCGCCGAATATGCATAGGGCATCCACCAACAGAGCCGGAGCGTTTTCAACTGCCTGATAATGCCTTTTATTCGATACACCGCCAAAGATCGGCGTGGATTTCTCCTTTACCGTAACATGATACGGGACACGGATATCAACTCCGCCGAAAACGGTCGTCACCTGAATCACCGCATCTTTTGCTATAATGGCATCCGTCAGATCAAGATTGACGCCGCCGAAGATGGCGGTGATGCTTGCGCCCTTAAATTCCTCTTTCGGAAGACGGATATCGCGGCCGCCGAAAAAAACCGTATAGTTGACAAGTCCGTTTTGAATATCGGCGTAAGAAGTTTTTCTCTCCCCGATCGCATTTCCTCTGAGCAGTATCGTGACGCCCACGGCCACCAAGATGGCGGGAAAGATCATTTTGCCCACGAGCGCCCAGCGGATGAATCCCTGCTCGGACAACAGCATGACTCCGCCGATCAATACGCCTACGGCATTCATCGCGTTAAAGCCGTTCTGCACGATGCTGATAAGGCAGGGAATGATAATAAATAAAGTCCACCAACCGTCGAAAAGAAGGTTAAAATCCCAGAAGCCGAATGCCTGCCCGGCGATTCCCGCGCCGATCAGGATCAAAAAAACGCCCCAAAGTTTAGTTCCTGTGTTATTTCTCATTTCATTTCTCCAAATATCTGTTATAATAACTATTATACTGCATTTATATTGGACGCGGTAAAAATTAACGCAACCTTAATTGATCATTAATCCCTTACAAATGATTCAAAAAAATACATCACTAATTTATTTTTAATTATAAAAATCTTTGATTTAAGCAAAATTTGTGTTAAATTATATATAATATATGATTGGGGGTACATTCATGCATTTCATAGTCGAAAGAGACTTGTTCATGAGCAAGCTGCAGGCGTACATCAACGCCAAGACCGAAGAAGGTTACACATTAGTCAATGTGTTTGTCTCTGAACAGGATATCAGAGAAGGAAAAAACGGCACATATTCGCAAGCCAGCAAAGTTACGGTGATCATGTCCAAAGATGCTTAACAGCATCTTTTTCCTTACGTATTTCAAAAATCTCGGCTGAGATTTTTTTTATTTTCCGCGGATGATAATCACAAGACAATTAAATATTTTGCATTCGCGGTACATAAGCTGTATAATCAGGATGAATAACACTTCAATAATCAATGACAGAAATGAAAGGGCGGTTATGAAATCAAAAATCAAAAAATTCATTGCCCCTGTTGTGATCACGATCGTTATGGTGCTTTATTTTATCGGTTATGCCGCGGCCTGCATGGTCTTTAAGCAAATGCCGATTATGGTTAAAGTGGCAGGGATATTGATTCCCCTTGGTTTAGCCGGAGTATGTGTTTTTGTGCTCTTGGAAAGAATAAAAGAAATAAGGAGCGGAGAAGAAGATGATCTTAGTCAATACTGATTACATCCCGGGCAAGGAATTTGAAATGCTGGGGCTTGTCAAAGGCAGCACCATTCAATCCAAAAACATCGGCCGCGATATAACACAGGCGTTTAAAACACTTGTAGGCGGAGAACTGAAGGCTTATACCGAAATGATGAACGATGCCAGAGCGCTCGCAACCAAGCGAATGGTAGCCGAAGCGGAAACCCTTCATGCGGATGCTGTCATCAATATCCGATATGCGTCATCATCGGTCATGCAGGGCGCAGCCGAAGTCATGGCGTACGGCACCGCCGTAAAATTCAAATAAAACTCGTAATGATTTAATCAAATAAAAGACTTAAGCAAAATACATTTGTTTAAGTCTTTTTAAATATTCCTATTAGCAGCAATTGAAATGTTTCACGAGAAACGACTATCTAGAGCTTCGGTTTCATATTCAGGCGATTTACACGATGATAGGTATTTTGGGGGCGGAGCCGAGTCCGATTAGCCGGATGTTCATTTCTTAAGGTCATGTTCGGTGATCGATACAAACAACAGTCGGTAGTAAGAAAAATCAAAGATTTTTGTCCGAGAATTCGCACAGTTCTTTCAACGGGCATTCGCCGCACAGCGGCTTTCTTGCTTTGCAGATGCGTCTGCCGTGCCATATCAGCCAGTGATGGGCCGATGACCATAATTCTTTATTTATGATTTGCTGCAGCATCTGTTCCGTTTTAACGACATCCGCCGAATGAGCAAGGCCGATACGGTTGGACACACGCTGGACATGCGTGTCCACGGCAATTGCGCTGACCCCGAAAGCGTTTGCCAAAACGACATTGGCCGTTTTTCTGCCCACACCGGGCAATTCCACCAGCTCTTCAAAAGTTTGCGGCACTTGTCCTTTGTACTTTTCAGCAATAATATCGCTTGCTGCAATGATATTTTTTGCTTTTGAAGGGGACAGCCCGCACGGGCGGATGATTTCTTTCAGCTTTTCTTCGCCCATTCTGAGTATGCTTTGGGGATCGCCGGCGAGGGTAAACAGCTCATCGGTTACGATATTGACGCGCACATCAGTGCATTGGGCGGACAAAATCGTTGCGATCAAAAGTTCGTAAGGCGATCCGAAATCGAGTCCGCAGCCCAGATCCTTATATATCTCACCCAAAATGAAAATGATCTTATCGGCTTTGCGTTTATCCATATATTGTAAAACCTTTAAATATTTATTTATATTGTATCATTTTATGGAAGACGAAACATTGATTTTCAATTAATTTAAGTTCATTCGGTAATATTCTTTCAAATTATGAGAAAAATAACAACGAAATAAGTAAGGGAGGTAAATATATGAAATTTTCTGTCATTGGTCTTACTGCTTTGACCGCAGTTACCGTAGGAGCGGTCATGCTTTTAAAAGATGATCAAAAAAACATGAAAAAAGTAAGCCGTGCCGTTTCCAAAGCGGTGGATGATACCGTGAGCAGCGTTAAAAGCACAGCAAACAAAATCACCAATAACGTAAATAATATGAAGACTTATTAATTTGCACCCTGTTCTGTATGATAAAAGCCTTCCGGCAAGCCGGAAGACTTTTTATTTTTCAAATAAGAAAGAATTTCGTAAAATTAATTCGTATAATTTATCGTTTATCAATATATTAATATTGACAAATGATAAAAATAGACATATACTTGTTGTAACGGAGGTATTTATGAAACCGACTCACAGGCAATTGATTACCCGCCTCAGCAAATATCTTATGCTTGCCTTAATGGCAACTGCCATTATCATTATGGCTGTGCTTCCCTTTACATTGACACAATTGATGATTTTTTTTAAAGAACCGCTCATCGACCAAATGCTCGCGTTTTATTATATCTTTTTATACGCCTGCGGAATATTGGCTTTTTTGATCTTAAACAATCTGCGCAGCCTTTTTGATTCCATGATCAAAGATCAGCCGTTTGTGCGCTCCACCGAAAAACGGCTCATGCAGATCGGCATCGAAAGTTTTATGATCAGCTTTCTTCTTATAGTCAAAATATTCGTCCGCAATTCGCTCATGACAGTGACCTCGGCCGCTGTATTTATTATCGCCGGCCTGTTTTGTTTTGTGTTGAGCGATCTGTTTCACCGGGCGGTCGATTATAAAGAAGAAAATGATTTGACGATATAGGTGAAATGATGATACGTATAAATCTGGATGTAATGATGGCAAAAAGGAAGATCGGCCTTAATGAGCTTGCCGAAAAAGTGGGCATCACCAATGCCAATCTTTCAATACTTAAAAATAATAAAGCAAAAGCGATCCGATTTTCGACACTGGAAGCCATCTGCAAAGAGCTGGGCTGCCAGCCGGGAGATATCATCGAATTTCAGGATTAAACTCAAAATCAGGCAACGCAATAAGCATCGAAGGAGTTTAGGATGGCAACAAAAATACAGACTACTGCGCGCGGGGGCATCGTCCTAAAAAATGAGTATTACGAAAGCAATTCAGGCAATGTGGAATCCAACAGAGGAGCGGACTTATACGCGGTCTCGGACCAAACGATCATGCTGTACATGTATGACAACCGAACGAGTTTTTCTTATGAGTTGAATGAGATCTGCTACGAAATCGAAGTCGATGCGCTGATTGAGCTCATCAAGCAAAACGGCAAGCTATCCGTGAAAAAAGAAAATAAAAATAAATAAATCGTTACCCTAATTTAAAAAGGAGATCAAGATTTTATGGCTGCCTGCCGTAGAGTGTTATTTTTTGCTGCCATTTTTTAAGAATTCTTTAAATATATGATTCAAAGCGCTTTTTTACTCTGACGGAATTTCTGTCGTTTATAAGTTCATCAAAGTAAACTACGACAATAAAAACGAGAAATCAGTTCATTTTAAAACTGTTTTTTGGAGGTAAAATATGGATAATTTATTTCAAAACAAAAAAAATATTGCTATTCTTTTTATCATCAGCACGGCTTTGGGCTTACTGTTTGACGCATTTTTTTATGAATACGATCTGGGCGTCAATTATCTGATCTACTTGGTTGTTATGCTTGCGGGCACCTATTGGGCGCTCAGTTTCAGAAACGAATTTAACCGCGCGGTTTTTATGCTTTTTTCAGCCTGCATGCTGCTTTTGTCGGCAATCTACGTAACCAGCACCAACGAAGTGTTTCGCGCGCTCAATTTTCTTTTGATCCCTGCGCTTTACTTCGTCAGCATACTCGTTTCGCTCGGTTTGGTGCGCAATATGTTTGTCAATATGATCGTGTATGTTTTTACGCCGGTCGCGCATCTGAATAAATATTTTACTGCCGCCGTTTCTTTTGTAAGCAGTAAAGGCCGGCGTAAAGGCCACGGCGCCAAAATATTGCTGGGTCTTTTGATTTCGGCTGCGGCGCTGCTCATCATTCTGCCGCTGATGCTGGGCGCGGACAGTGCCTTTAAAGCCCTTTTTCATGATTTCTTTGACATCAAAATCAATTTTGATACCGTATTTAAAGTGATCGCGTTTTTTATGGTTTCAACCTACGGCTTTGCGCTTATCTACTTCATATATCACGGTGCAAGAGTGCCGGCCGCGGCGGATTATCCCACAGCGCCGGTGCAGACGGATATCGTCGGTCAGGCGGCAGTCGAAATCAAAGACAACAATGCCTATGCGTATACACTTTTGACTTTTTTGATCGCAGTCGGTTTGGTGTTTTTGAGCTTTTCTTTCATACAGATTCTTTACCTATTCTTGAAAGTAAACGCGGGGCTTCCGCAGGATTTCACTTATGCATCCTATGCGCGGGAAGGGGTATTCCAGCTGTGGGCGCTGACAGCCGTCAATATATTGATCGTGTTTGTCTGCGAAGCCATCAGCCGAAAGATCACTCTCATCAAAACAAATTTTTTCAATGTAATATTCTCGGTCTATGTGGGCATCAACTTTGCGATGACGGCTTCCGCTTTTTATAAAATGGCCATGTACGAAAGCGCTTTCGGGCTTACAAGACTGCGTATGTTTGTATTCTTGCATCTATCGGTGCAAACCGTTTTGCTTATACTGCTTCTTTACAAAATATGGGTAAAAAAATTCCCGTTTTTCAAAACGGCGTTTATCCTTTGCCTTGCTTTTTATACAGCCGTCAATTTTATCAATGTCGATAAACTGATTGCGCAGCGTAACATCGCAGCTTATGAAAAAACCGGCGAAATCGATATGCAATACCTCATTTATCATTTATCTTTCGACGCCTTCGGCGAGGTGGTCGCTTTTGCTGAGAAAGAATACGGATATGATCCTTCCAAGTTCTATCCCGCACCGCAGATGGAAACCTACGATTCGGAGATAGGCGGCACGGTCCGAAATCCCGAATTGACAGATGAAGAATTGTTATTGTATTATCTGTATTCACGGCAATGCGAATTGGAAAGCCGTTACAACAATAACCGCAGCTGGTTCGAATATAATATCAGTGCCGATCAAGCCATCAAATTCATAAAATAAACCAGGGCCGCAAAAAGTGCGGCCTTTGCCTTTATCTCCTAAATCATGTAAGCGATAACATTATTTTACGTATTCAGATCGGAAATTTCGACAAATTCTTGTCATTAAGCTTTTGAACCTCTATAATAAGATTAACTATAAATGAAATATTACGGACGGAGTTTTATGCACATCAATCTGCTTTATCTTCATAACAGCGACTATGCCGATTGCCTGCAGCTGCAAACCAAAATTCGTGAACTGCGCAGCAGGGATCAAATCGAAGATACGTTGATTTTAACCGAACATCCGCCCGTACTTACGATGGGCGTACGCGGCAGAGATGATAACATTCTGACGGACAAGCAAACGTTGCAACAAATGGGCATCGAGATCCACCACATTAAACGAGGCGGCGATGTCACCTATCACGGCCCGGGCCAGCTGGTTGGTTATCCCATTATCAATTTAAAACAAGCAGCGTTAAGCATCAAAGGATATCTTGATAAAATTCAGGATGTTTTTATTGATCTGCTGAGAAACGAATATCAAATTGATGCGCACAAAGAATTGGATGAATACGCGGGCGTTTGGGTCGGCAATGAAAAAATCACCGCCATCGGAATCCAGATCGCCCATATGGTTACCATGCATGGGTTTGCCTATAACGTTAATACCAATATGGATCATTTTAAATTGATCAATCCCTGCGGTCTGACAGACAGAAACCCCACATCGCTGCAGCAGCTTACCGGCGGCAAGGTGGACATGAACTTGGCGGCAGAGCAGGTAGTTGCTTATTTTGCAAAAGTATTTGAAGCTGATATAAGAAAAATAGAATTAAGTGAGATTCAGAATGTCTGAGAAAAATCCTATCCGCAAACCCGAATGGCTCAAAGTATCGATCAACGGAACGGGCTATTCCGCCGAGACTGAAAAACTGCTCAAAGATTTGGGACTGCATACGGTCTGCGAAGAAGCAAACTGCCCAAACAAGGGCGAATGCTACAGCAATAAAACGGCCACTTTTATGATTCTCGGCAATGTCTGCACAAGAAACTGTACCTTTTGCAACGTTACCAAAGGCCATCCGCTGCAGGTGGATCAACAAGAGCCTCAAAAAGTCGCATCCGCCGTACAGCAGATGCAGATCAAACATGTTGTAATCACATCCGTATCCCGTGATGACCTGCCTGACGGAGGAGCCGGCCATTTTGCCGATGTAATCAATGCAATCAAAAACACCTCTCCCGAAGTATCCGTGGAAGTTTTGATACCGGATTTCATTGGAGACATCGAGAGCTTAAAAACCGTTGTGAAAGCGGCGCCGCAGATCATCAACCACAATATCGAAACCGTGCCTTCCCTATACCAAACGGTGCGCTCCATGGCGGTGTATGACCGCTCTCTGAAGGTGCTGAAACGGATCAAGGACTTTGATCCCAAAATCTACACCAAATCCGGCATTATGCTGGGCTTGGGCGAAGCCAAAAGAGAAGTACTGGAAGTATTGAAGGACCTTTTGGAGGTCGGCTGCGACTTCATCACCATCGGCCAGTATCTCCGACCTTCCCTGATGCATCATGAAGTCAAACAATATATCCATCCCGACGTGTTCAATGATTATGGAAATATTGCCCGGGAAATGGGATTCAAATATGTGGTCTCCGGCCCGTTGGTGCGCAGCTCATATCATGCGCAGGATTTTCTGATTGGCGCTGAGGAAAAATAATCGATCGGCTTGATTCACTGCCGATAATATGGTAGTATTGGCTGAGGGAATGAAGTTCTCCCGAGTTTTGACTGAACCGCTTTTACGCTGATGACTTCTGTTTTAACAGGGAGCATCAGTTTTTTACATGCAAAAGAAAGGAAATGCAGCTTTTGAAATTCATCTATGTGGGTCTGGGCGGTTTCATCGGCGCCGTGCTGCGCTATGCCCTCAGTTTTTCGTACGCTACCCTTAATTCACCCTTTCCGTTGATTACTTTATGCATCAATTTCGCGGGCAGCCTGTTGATCGGTCTCATCGCCGAAACAACGGGCCAACTTTTTCCTCTTCATCCCAATTGGATCTTATTTCTTTCAACCGGCGTTTGCGGCGGGTTTACCACGTTTTCAACATTTTCGCTTGAAACCTACCGTCTGCTTAACGGCGACAAACCCGGAATGGCGGTTTTATATGCGGGCTTGAGTATGATGCTGTGTGTTTTCGGCATTTATGCCGCAAAGTTTATCGTCGGAAAGTTAGCTGCATAAAAAAAGACGACCGGTTAGGGTCGTCTTATCAAAAGGGAGATTGATCACGTTACGTTGATGTCGCCTTTTGTATCTTTGATCTTTTCTTTTCTTAAGTAAGTCAGGTAATAAAATACGGGAATGATTACGGCACCGCCGATGATGTTTCCGAGCGTAACGGGCAGGATGTTGTTGAACCATGCCTGCGCGGTGGTAACATTTGCGCCGGCAAGCTGTCCGAGCGGGATGAAGAACATGTTGGCAACACTGTGCTCATATCCGCAGTAAACGAAAAGCGCGATGGGGAATAAAATCGCAAACACTTTTCCCACAACGTCTTTAGCAGCCGTGGAGAACCACACCGCGAGAACTACGATGATATTGCATAAGATGGCTCTTGAGATGGCAACGCCGAAGGAAAGGCCGGCTTTTGCTGTGGCAACCGCTGCGATCTTATCCGCAACAGCGCCGGTTACAAGACCCGTTGAGAAAATGGCGTATGCTAAAAGATAAGAGCCGACTGCGTTTCCGATGTAAACAACGATCCAGTTGCGCAGCATTTTGCCTGCGGAGATTTTGCCGTCCATCAACGCAAGGGTCATTAAGTTGTTGCCGGTGAAAAGTTCGGCGCCGCACATAACCACCATCATAAGGCCGACCGGGAAGATTAAAGCGCCCACGTATTTCGCCATGCCGGGATCGATGGTAGAGGTTGCGATCATAACGATAAATCCGTATCCGCCGAAACCGATGAAGGCTCCCGCAAGGATTGCAAGCACAAACATTTGAAGAAGACCGAGTTTTGATTTGTTAACACCGCTGGTAACGACCAAACCGGCCACCTCAGCGGGACCAAAAAACATTTTGTCCATGATTCCTCCTGAATTTATTTTTGATTTTGTTTTCGCCCTGTGTAAGGACGTTGTTTAAATAATTGCTGTCAGGTATGATTTCTTTGAAATAAGTAAGTTCGTCCATAAGGCCGTCGCAATGCGCTACTAGATAAGCGCCCGCATCGCTGCCCAGCGCAACGGCCGCGCCGCTGTCGACTGCTTTAAGGATATTTTTTTTGTGAAGCTGCAGTATCGCCGAAACCACTTCGGACGGAAACCGATTTTCACGGTTCCGTAAAAGATTGGCAACGGGCGCAAGGGTAGGCACCCAGACAGCTTCCGACTCGCGCAGACAAGAGATCGTCTCATCGTCCATATAGTAGCCGTGCTCTATGCTGTCCGCTCCCGCCTCAATCACATTCTTGATCGTTTCGGCTCCGTTGACATGCACCATCACAGAGAAGCCTTCCCCGTGAGCAATGCGCATGATCTCCGTGAGTTCGTTTTTATTCAGCGTACCCGGCGTTATCCTGCCGAATTCATTGAAATCCATGATCCCCGAGGCCATGATCTTTACAAAGTCCAGGCCTAAGGACTTCAAGGCTTTCAGTTTTACGTAAAATTCTTGAATGTCTTCAAAATCTTCACCGACGATTCCGCCGTAATTTCCCTTCTTATGCAGCGCGCAGATCGGCGTCCGGTAGTCAATACCGTATTCGTGAGCGATTTGCTTGGCTCTTTGAGACACGCCGGCATTGTCACCGCCGTCTCGGATAAAGCCGATCCCGTATTCGGCATATTGTGAAAAAAGCTTGCGAATCAATTCATCATTCACTTTATCCCGGTGACGCGCGGTCGCGGTGCGATAATTGACGCCATCCAAAATAAAATGCGCATGACATTCTCCAAACATGGCAGCGCCTTTCAATCAGCAAAAATTGAGATTTGGCGGCAGTCGAAACCGACTGCCGCAATATTTTTTTTTACAGGGTCGCTTCGTAATCGGCTGCGGATAAAAGAGCGTCCATTTCGGAAAGGTCTTCGGCTTTAAATTCGGCGATCCAGTTTGTGTACGGGTCTTCGTTGAGAAGTTCCGGAGAATCATCGAGATCTTCATTGACGGCAACAACTTCGCCTGCGAACGGAAGGTGAAGTTCGGAAGCGGTTTTGGAAGACTCCACTTCGGCAAAGAGGCCGCCTTTAGCGAACGAATCGCCGTCTGCGGGAAGGTCGACATAAAGGATGTCGCCAAGCTGATCCTGTGCAAAATCAGTGATGCCTACTTTTACGGAATCCCCGTCGACTTTTACCCAAAGGTGTTCTTTCGTATACTTTAAATCATTGGGATAATTCATGTTTAATCTCCTTTAGATTTTAAAATTTATGCTTTATGAATGCTCTGTCCGTGAAGGTCATGCAGAGCTTCCATAATTGCCTCGCTCATGGTCGGATGCGGGAAAATGCAATCGCCGACTTCTTTTGCCGTCATTTTGAGCTGGGTAGCCATGGTGAGCACCTGAAGCATATCCGTAGCGTGCGCGCCAACAATCGAAGCGCCGACGATCACGTCGTTGTCGTCAGCGATCACTTTCACAAATCCGGCGATCTTTCCGCTGGCCTGCGCTTTGCCGAGACCTTTGAAATCAAATGTGCCGGTATGATAGTGAATGCCTTTTTTTGTAAGTTCGGCTTCGGTAGCGCCTACGCTTGCTACTTCGGGGTTGGTATATACGCAGCCGGGGACAGCATGATAGGTCGGTTTTTCTTTTGCGCCGTCAATGATATTGCTGACAGCGATCAATCCTTCTTTGCTCGCTACGTGAGCCAGCATGGCGGAATCGATGATATCGCCTATCGCATAAATGTTATCCGCGGTTGTCTGTAAATATTCATTGACTTTAACGCGTCCGCGTTCGGTCAGCTCTACGCCTGCGGCTTCAAGGCCTGCGCCTTTGGTAAAGGGCATTCTGCCGATAGCCACAAGCAAATAGTCCGCTTCCAGCTCTTTGCCGCTTTGGAGTTTAACCGCTACGCTGGCATCTTTCACGGTAACTTCCGCAATGCCGTCGCCGGTGATCATTTTGATCTTTTCTTTTTTGAACTGACGCGCCAGCTGTTTGGCCACATCTTCGTCCATGGTCGGAAGGATCTGCGGAAGCATTTCCACGATCGTCATTTCAGTGCCCATTTTGGCTAAGAATTGGCCGATTTCGCAGCCGATGACGCCGCCGCCGACTAAAATGACCGATTTCGGGCATTCCGTCATGTCCAGGATCTCGTCGCTCGTAATTACGCGTTTGCCGTCATAATGGAACATGCCAGGGCAGATGGGAACCGAACCGGTAGCAAGGATCGTGTAATCCACGGTGACCGTTTCTTTGGTTCCGTCTTCTTTTACGACTTCGATGGTATTTTTATCGAGCATCGTGCCGAAACCGTTAAGGTACTGCACGCCGTTCTTTTCAAGCAGGTAATGAATGCCTTTGACCAAAGAAGACGATACTTTGTTTTTACGCGCGATGATCGCGGCATAGTCAACGGTGATGTCTCCGCTGATGTTGATGCCGAAATCAGCTGCTTCTTCAGCGGTTTCATATACTTCATAGGAAGCCAGAAGCGCCTTAGTCGGTATGCAGCCTCTGTTTAGGCAGGTGCCGCCGACCTTATCTTTTTCGATTAATACAACTTCCGCCCCTTTTTTTGCGGCGGCAATCGCCGCTTCATATCCGCCGGGGCCTCCGCCAAGTACAGCTATTTTCATGATTTCCTCCGTTTAAAGTCCCGCTTGGTCCAAGATCGGCGGTACGTTTTCTTCAGCGCCGATAGCCATAACGTGCACGCCGTGGCAAAGGCCCTGTTCTTTGATCTTGCTGATCAGCTCAGCGGAGATCATGATGCCTTCTTTAACGGCATCCGCGCTGCCTTTAAGTCTTGCGATGAGTTCTTCCGGAACATTGATGCCCGGTACGTTTTTGTTCATATATCTGGCCATGCCCGCGGATTTAAGCGGGATGATGCCTGCCATTACTTTGCAGTCCAGTTTGCTTGCTTCATCCATGAAGCGTTTGAAATGCTCGATATCATATACGCCCTGCGTCTGGAAGTATTTAGCGCCGGCATCTACTTTTTTCTTCATTTTGATCATATGTAACGGAAGCGGTTCATATTCGGGTGTGCAGCTGGAGCCAAGGTAGAATGTGGGAGCCGCGCCTTCGAGGGCGTTGCCGCCGCAGTCTTTGCCCGATTCAAGCAATTTAGCCGCAAGCAAAATGCCTACGCTGTCAAGGTCGAATACCGGTTTGGATTCTTTGCAGTCGCCTACGGTTGTGTGGTCGCCGGTAAGCGCAAGGATGTTGTCGATGCCGAAAGCCGCAGCGGCAAGCATGTCGCCCTGGATGGCCATTCTGCTTCTGTCTCTGCCCGTCATCTGAAGGATCGGTTCAAAACCGGCCTGCTTGAGTTTGATGCAAAGACCGATAGAGGAAGCTTTGAGAGAGGAGGACTGAAAGTCGGTTACGTTGACCGCATGCACTCTTCCTTTAAGCAGTTCGGCTACATGCAGAATATGAGAAAAATCACATCCCTTGGGAGGAGCCATTTCCGCCGTAATGGCGAAAGCGCCCGAATCAAAAGCGTTTTTTAAATTACTCATCTTTTTCACCTCTCAAGTTGATTTCTCTCGGATATGCGTTAATCAGATGTCCTTTCGGTTCTTTCAGATCATACAATCTGTCAAGCTGGCCGAGTTCGGTTAAGCGGTTGTAAATCATGATCCAGCCGCACTGGTTCTTGGGATTTACTTCGCACATTCCGTCTTTTGCGCCTCCGCAGGGACCGTTCGTGAGAGATTTTGCGCATTTTGTGATCGGGCAGATAGCGCCGGTGCTCGCAAGCACGCACTGTCCGCAGAAACGGCAGGCTTCGGTGAAAAGACCCACGCGTTCCACTTCGCCGAGGAACATGGTGTCATTGGCGGGGTAAACGGGCAGCTTCGTAACGCCGGCAACCGTTTGGCAGCCGTCGCCGCAGGACATCGTAAGGATTGCCTGAGCTTCGCCCACAGCTTCTTTATTGTCTTTCAAATCTTTCTTAACGGCAAGTTTGTTGCAGCTTGCTTTCGGATAGATGGTGCAGGTAACGGTTTTTCCGTTTTCTTCAAGATAAACTTTCATGGCTGCTATCGCTTCTTCGCTGCCTGTCTGACATACGGTAGCGCATTCGCTGCAGCCCATGAGCACGACTTTCGTCGCGTCCTTCAGAGAATCAAGGATCTCTGCGTCGGGCTTTTTCTGAGATATAATCATTTCTTTACTCCTACGTAGATTATTTCTATGTATTATACCGATCAAGCTTCGCCGGGAAATCGCTTAAACGTTCGCGGGACTTCCCGGCAAGGGCTAATTTTTAGTATAATCCGTTTTGGATTTTGGTAGCTTTGATGATGTGCTGGCCCAAAAGCGCCGTCGTGATCGGGCCCGTGCCGCCGCCGCATCCGGGCGTGGCGGAGGTGATCATGGCTACTTTTTCAAGGCAGTCGACATGAGCGTCGCCGGTTCTGATCGGTTTGCCGTTTTCGTCAAGCACCAACTGTCTGTTTTCGTCCTTCATCTGAGCCATGGCAACGTCGATGAGGATGCAGTTTTCGTTGAGCTGGTCCGCTTTCACAAGGCCGTAAATGCCCGCTGCGGAAACAACGATATCCGCTTTGAGCGTATAGGATTTCACGTCTTTTGTGAATACGTGGCATAGCGTAACGGTCGCGAATTCGTTGGTCATCATGATCGCAAGCGGTTTGCCCAAAACGTTGGAGTTGTTGATAATCACAACGTCTTTGCCTTTGATGTCGATGTTATAATATTTTAAAAGTTCCATTACGCCTTCGGCTGTGCAGGGGAAAAATCCTCTTTCGTCGGCGATCATGAGTTTGCCGAGGTTGGTCGGGTTGAGCGCGTCGGGATCTTTTTCGGGGCTTAAGATATATTTGATTTCTTCTTCGTTGAGCTGTTCGGGAAGGGGTTTGAAAATAAGCACGGAATTGATGTTTTTATCGTCGTTGATTTCTTTGAGCTTGGCTACAAAATCGGCGTGCGTTACTTCGATCGGGAAGGTGATGGATTCGACTTTGATGTTGGATTTGCCCATACGGGTAATGATACTTTTTTCGTAAGAGATGGAACCGGGATCATCGCCTACGCGCATGATGGCAAGCGTCGGCTGAATGCCTTTTTCGATCAATGCGTTCGCGTCTTCAAGGATCTGCGCGAGCATATTTTCGCTGACATCTTTGCCGGATAATAATTTTGCTGTCATAGTATTCTCCTATTTCTCCAAAATTTTAAGAACAGTTTCATATACGCTGTCGCATATCTTCATGCCGTCTTCAACCATCGGCACAAGTTCTTTTCTTAAGTTATCGACATATTCCTTATCGGTGATCATGTTGATGTTGATGACAACATTCAACCATCCG
Organism: Eubacteriaceae bacterium; assembly: GCA_036833715.1. Lineage (GTDB taxonomy): Bacteria > Bacillota > Clostridia > Eubacteriales > Anaerofustaceae > JBGMEA01. The sequence goes on from DAITPG010000001.1 coordinate 21,011, forward strand.
CCAACCAGCGAGCTGCGCAGCATCTGTACGCCGCAGCCAACGTCCGATAACGCAAGCTTGGAGCCTTTGGTAACAAGCTCCTGCTGAAGTTTGATCGCGTCGAAGGAAACCTTCACCAACGCAATCGGCACGCCGCAGGCGACTTTTAACGCGGCCTGAAGCGTTTCTTCTTTATATTTCTTCTCTTCTTCCGTTTCTTTCGGAAGTCCGTATGCTTTAGAAAGTGGCAGGAAATTTTCGGCATCCTGATCGATCATGTTCATAAAATCGGTTTTGATCTTTTCGGCTTCCGCCATAATCCTCTGGATGTCCGCTTCATATTCTGCGTAGGCCTTTTTGCCTGTCGTCAGATTGCAGACCATGCCACCCAGCGCGATGCCCAATGCGCCCACCAGCGCGGAAACACCGCCGCCACCGGGTACGGCCGCTTTGGAAAAGGTTTCGTCCACAAACTTATCGCAGCCCAATTGTGCGTATTTCATTATAAGCTCCTCTCCGATCTTGCACAGACCGATGAATGCCCGATCTGTCGGATGCGTTTCATCCGTCTTTGCAAAATATGGGATTTAGGTTTACATAGGATAATTGCAGCAGCCTGCAATGCAGGATGCTGCAATTAAGCAGTAGCAATATTTTTTGTTATTTCTAGAATAATCCGCTGATTTTGCCGTTGTTGTCAACGTCGATCTTTTCAGCCGAGGGAACTTTCGGTAAGCCGGGCATTTTCATGATCGCGCCTGTAACCGCAACAATGAATCCTGCACCTGCGCTGAGTGTGATTTCTCTGATCGTAACTCTGAAGCCGGTCGGTCTGCCGAGTTTTGTCTGGTCGTCCGTGAGGGAATATTGTGTTTTAGCCATGCAGATCGGCAGGTTGCCGTATCCGAGTTTTTCAAGGTTTGCGATTTCTTTAGCAGCCGCAGCGGAGAAGTCTACGCCGTCAGCGCCATAGATTTTTGTAGCGATCGCGGTGATCTTGTCTTTGATCGGAGCGTCGAGCTCATAAGCGTAGCTGATTGTGGACGGCTGTTCGCAAAGTCTTACAACTTCTTCAGCCAGTTCTCTTCCGCCTTCGCCGCCGTTAGCCCATACGTCGGAAATCTTAACGTTAACGCCGAGTTCCGCGCATTTCGATTCAACCAAAGCAACTTCAGCCGCAGTGTCGAATGCGAATTTGTTGAGAGCCACCACTGCCGGAAGTCCGAATACTTTCGTGATATTTTCAACGTGTTTGAGAAGGTTCGGAAGTCCTTTTTCAAGTGCTTCGAGGTTTTCGGTCGTAAGTTCCGCTTTCGGTACTCCGCCGTTGTATTTGAGAGCTTTGATCGTTGCAACGATGATAACCGCATCCGGTTTCAACCCTGCAAGTCTGCATTTGATGTCGATGAATTTTTCAGCACCGAGGTCAGCGCCGAAGCCGGCTTCCGTTACTACGTAATCGGCAAAGTGCATTGCCATTTTGGTAGCGGTTACGGAGTTGCAGCCGTGAGCGATGTTAGCGAACGGTCCGCCGTGGATAAATGCCGGCGTTCCTTCGAGTGTCTGAACGAGGTTCGGTTTTAAAGCGTCTTTGAGCAATGCGGCCATAGCGCCCTGAGCATTGATCTGTCCTGCTGTTACAGGTTCGCCTTTTCTTGTATAAGCGACAACGATTCTTGCGAATCTTGCTTTAAGGTCATCAATGGAGTTAGCAAGGCAGAAAATTGCCATAACTTCGCTTGCAACGGTGATATCGAAACCGTCTTCTCTCGGCATGCCTTCGCTTTTTCCGCCGAGACCGTCGATGATTTTTCTGAGCTGTCTGTCGTTCATGTCAACCGCACGTCTCCATACGATTCTTCTGGGGTCGATGTCAAGATCATTGCCCTGATAGATGTGGTTGTCGATCATTGCTGCGAGCAGGTTGTTTGCCGCGCCGATCGCATGGAAGTCGCCCGTGAAGTGAAGATTGATATCTTCCATCGGTACTACCTGTGCATAGCCGCCGCCAGCAGCGCCGCCTTTGACGCCGAATACGGGTCCGAGGGAAGGTTCTCTGAGAGCAACGATAACGTTTTTGCCGATTTTTGCAAGTCCGTCGCAAACACCGACGGTCGTCGTTGTTTTGCCTTCGCCCGCAGGTGTCGGATTGATCGCGGTTGTGAGGATCAATTTAGCTTTGTTGCCTGAACCCGGCGTCGTATTCAAAAGATTGTAGTCAACTTTTGCTTTATACTTGCCGTATAATTCAAGATCATCCTCTGTTAAATTGAGTCTTTTTGCGACCTCTCTGATATCAAGCGGCGTCGCTTCCTGAGCGATCTCAATGTCTGATTTAAAACCCATTACAATACCTCCAAATATTTGTAGTGTTTTTTATTTTTTTTGAAGCTTATATCGTGCGATTACATTACACAGGATAAAGCACACAAACGTAAAGATTGGGATAACCACGATCGATTTTAAAAATCTCATGGGCAGCATTGCAAAAACAGCCATGCTGTAAAGCTGGGATAGAAATATGCTATTCAACACAAGACTGCAAACGATTTCCACACTGGTCACCGCGAACAAAATCTTGTCGACGGGTATATCGGTATCTTTGGTTTCTTTCTTTCGCAGGAACCAGATGATCGCGCCCAAGTACAAAGCGAATACCGCTAATAGGATCGCAAAGATATACCAGGGCATGGCTGCATCCTTCAAATAAATCACCTTGTCCTTGATGGACACGACGTTATTCGCATTCAGCAGATAGATCATACCTCCCACGAGGACTACAAAATTGATAATGTTGAGAATGTAAAATTTGAATTCTTTGTTTTTTCTGGTCAGCCAAAAGATCAGGCCGGGGATAAATCCGGTCAGCGCGCTTGTCAGTGTAAAGCCGAAGAAGTACGGACCTGCCGGTTTGATGATGAAGTTGAGGATGTCGGAAATGGCGCCGACAGCCAGTCCCCAAATGGGACCCAGAAATATGCCGGACAGCATAATGGGCACCGAGGTGAAGTTAAATCTGAGCTGCGGCATGAAATAAATTTCAAATGCCATTTTCAGCACTAGACTTAATGCAACAAAAAGCGATGCCAGCACCAATCGGTTAACATATAGGCGTCCTCCTCCTATAGATTTGGTGTTGTTTGGTTTGGTAGCATTACTGGTCATAAACTTCCTTTCTGTAACGCTCCCGCAGGCAAGAAACAAAGTCTAATGCCGAACCAGCGGAAGCGGCAAGGCACCGCAGCCGATCACTCGGCCTTCGTTCATAAGCTACATCCCATCTTATGATACTTAACGCGCCTTACCTACTCTGTTTTATTATTTAATTGTAGTCAAGTGTTGAATACAATAGATGTCGTTATTTTTTGATCGGTCCGATTTTTCCCTTTCTGTAAGCCATGTTATATTTTCTGCCGCTCTTGTCGATGCCCGAAAGCGCTTCGGCGGCATAAATCATTCCCATCATGTCTCTGTCAAGCGGATCCATAATCGCGGAATCGAGTCCCGCGCGAATGGCCATCGTCATGCAGCCCTGATTGATAATCTTTCTTACAGGCATTTCGAATGAGATATTGCTGATCGCGCCCGTGATCTTCACAGTGGGGGCGTATTCTTTGATCTTGATAATGCATTGTTCAAAGTTTTTCATCGCATCCGGAGCCGTGGCAAGCGCCATAACAGCCGGGTCGATATGGATTCTATGCGGTTCCACGCCATATTTGGCGCCTTTGTCGATGATGCTTTTTGCGATATCGACTTTCGTCTGCACGTCCATGGGAATGCCGTGTTCTTTATCACAGGTGAGTCCGATGACTTCCCAGGTATTGCCCGTCATCAGCGGGAAGATCGTTTCGCATTTGGTGCCTTCTTCATTGATGGAATTGAACATGCCCGGCACTTTTGCCAGCGTGTAGATTTCTGCGAGAAGGTTTTCGTTGGGGCTGTCAATGGCAAGCGGCGTATCCGTGACTTCCTGTACGATATTGATAAGCCATGTAAGAACTTCTTTTTCTCTTTCCGCGTCTACGCTTGCGCAGACATCGATAAAACTGGCGCCCGCTTCGGCCTGAGCCAAGGCTCTTTTCTGAATAAATTCAACGTCTCTTTCTTCGATCGCTTTTTTAACGACGGGAATGGTTCCGTTGATTTTTTCACCGATGATGATCATCTGTTATTCCTCCATGTTGTGCTGATTTCCAATATCATATAGACCGTATAAATATTCGTAGCTATTATACTATAAATCATTCAGTTTTCGAAAGCATTTTTTTAGATATTTTACATATTTAAATAAATCGCTGTGCTGATATCACCAATAATTAAAATGCTTACAAATTAAGTTTACTCAAGTCTTTACTTTTCTATTGATTAGCTTTATAATTAAATTGTAATTTTTTTAAGGAAAACAATATCATTTCGAAAAATTGCATACGATTACAGAACGAGTAAATTGTACCATTAACTCAATTCAATTTCAAGCTTTTTTAATAAAACGGGAGGAAAAAATGCAAAAGATCAAAGTAGATTTTACATTTGATGGTAAATCGATCGAGGTCGAAAAAGGTATGCTGTTATCAAAGATTTTGGAACAGGCAGGCTATCCGCAGGACCTTGTTTGCGGAGGAAACGGTAAATGCGGCAAATGTGTTACCGAAATTATCAGTGAAGGAAAAGAACAGTCCGTTTTGTCCTGTCAGACGGAAGTGGAAAATGATATAACCGTCACCGAAATCCATAGCTTGGTCAACAGAAAGATCAATGTTCTTACCTCAACGCAATTTGAAACAAAAATCAATCCGTTCCTGCAAAAACTGCCGGTGAGAGCCGAAACGATCAAGGCCGACCACTGCACAGGATTTGCGGAAAAAATAACCGAAAAATACAAATTGTCCGAATTCGGATATGATGCTTTGAAATCGCTTTCAGTGAACGCCAGCGTTTATAAACCCGATACCATGCTGAATCTGATTATATTCAAAAATGAAGTCATCGATATTCGCGCCGATGACAAAGGCGATATTTACGGGCTGGCCATCGACATCGGCTCTACGACCGTGGCGGCCTTTTTATATGACATGACGACGATGGAGCATATCCATACATATTCGTCTCTGAATGAACAGACCGCGCTGGGCGCCGATGTCATCAGCAGGATCGGATATTGCATCAAGGAAGAAAACGGCACACAAGTCATGCAGCAAATGATCGCCGGCACCATCAATAAACTCATCGATCAGGCCAAAGCGGACGGAGTGGACCCCGACCGTATCTATCATGTGGTATTATGCGGCAATTCTACCATGCAGCACTTGTTTTTGGGTCTTTATCCGGCGGCTCTCGGCAAGGCGCCTTTTGCCAGCACCACGAGAGATTTTGTAGAGATCAAAGGTTCCGAAAGCCTTCTTAAAATCAATCCCAACGGAAGGATCACCTTCCTGCCGCTTCTTGGCGGTTTTGTGGGAGCGGATACCACGGCCGTGCTCATCGGCGTCGAGGATGACGACAAGCCCCGTCTGATCATCGACCTTGGCACCAACGGCGAGATTGCGGTCGGCACAGACGAGAAGTACCTTGTGGCGTCCACTGCCTGCGGGCCCGCGCTTGAAGGCGCCGGACTTTCCTGCGGCATGCGCGCCGCCGACGGAGCCATCCAGCATTTTGTGATCGACGAAAACAAAAATGTTGTTCTTGATGTGATCGGTAACACCAAGCCCATCGGCATCTGCGGCTCGGGCATCATCGACATTTTAGCGGAGCTTTTGCGTGTGGGCGTTCTCAACAAACGCGGAAAAATGCTCAATAAAGAAGAATATACCGCCAAATACGGCGCAGATATATTATCCGAACGTATTTATAAGCTCGAAGACCAAACCGTGTTTCTTCTCGCTTCCGCAGCCGAAAGCGGTACCGGCGACGATGTTTATTTCGGACAGAAGGATTCCCGTTATGTGCAGCTTGCCAAAGCGGCCATTGCGACCGGATGCGAAATATTGGTGCAGAATTACGGACTGCCCAGAGAACACCTGCACGAGATCTGCCTTGCGGGCGCGTTCGGCAACTACCTGGATGTTCACAACGCTCAGTTTATCGGCCTTTTGCCCAAATATGAAGGCGTTCCCGTACGCTCCATCGGCAACGGCGCCGGCACGGGCGTACAGATGTATCTGCTCGATCAGGGCATTCACAAAAAGTGCAAAAAAGTGCAAAAAAATTCCGAACACACCGAGCTCAACTTTGAAGAAAGCTTCAAGGAAACCTACTTCGATGAAATGACGTTTAAAAACGGCGTTATGTAATTTAATCCTGCGGAAACGCAGGATTTTTTAATTGAGTTTTCCCTGTATTTCATCTTCGTATGCCGGACAGACGAAACAACTCCAATAGGTTTGACATTGCAAGGCCGATATGAGAAAATAGTTGAAATATATTCGAATAAATCTGACAATAGGATACGAAAAAGGAGCGCTGATGAAAATCGACACCGCCTTGCTCGCAAAAAGAATTCAAGTAGCGTCAAAGCAAATAAAAGCCGATCTGGTCGTTAAGAATTGCAGAATCGTCAATGTTTTTACAAGCGAAATAACTACTGGAGATATCGCCGTGGCCGACGGCTACATCGCAGGGATCGGAAGTTACGACGAAGCGGATACTGTGATCGAGGCAGCGGGCAAAACAGTGACGCCCGGCCTGATCGACGCGCATATGCACATCGAAAGCACCATGCTGACGCCGCGTGAATTATCCGGGGTATTGAGCATGCACGGGGTAACTACGGTCGTCGCGGATCCGCATGAGATCGCCAATGTTGCCGGCAAAACCGGGATCGATTATATGCTGAAGGCTTCGGAGGGCATTGTTACTGATATGTATTTTATGCTGCCTTCCTGCGTACCGCCCTGTGCGTTCGGCACAAGCGGCGCGGAGCTTTCAGCGGATGATCTGCGATCGTTTTACAGCCATCCGCGTGTACTGGGACTGGCGGAGGTTATGGATTTTCCTGCGGTTGCGGGCGTTTCGGAGGATATGCTTTGTAAGATAATCGGAGCGTCGGAAAACGGCAGGATCATCGACGGCCATGCCGCGGGACTGAAAAAGGAAGCGCTGAATATTTATGCGGCCGCGGGTATAGCTTCGGATCATGAATGCGCCATCGCTTCAGACGCAAAGGAACGGCTCGAATGCGGCATGTATCTGATGATACGCGAAGGCACGGCCGCTAAAGACCTGAAGGCTTTGCTGCCCGCGGTAAACCAAGCCACCGCGCGCCGCTGTATGTTTGTTACGGACGACAAGCTGCCCAACGATTTAGCAGCCGAAGGCAGCGTAGATCATAATATCCGACTGGCAATTGCGGAGGGGCTAGATCCTGTAACGGCCGTGCAGATGGCTACCCTCAACGCAGCCGAGTATTTCGGGCTCAAACATCTTGGCGCCGTAGCGCCGGGCAGACAGGCTGATTTCGTGATTTTAAACGATCTGGATAATTTTGAAATTGACAGCGTCTTTAAAAAGGGTGTATGCGTGTTTGGGAACAGTCAAACGGAAAGATTTACGGCGGAACCGGCGACCGTGCCGGAAAGCGAAATTTTGCCGGTCTTTCATGTTAAAAAAATTCATAAAAGCGACTTGATGTTGAAGGTCGGTTCAGATCGCTGCAATATCATTGAAATCGTACCCGACAGCCTGTATACGCATCATCGGGCGGAACAGGTAGATCATACAAACGGGTATTTTATTCCTTCGATAGATAAGGATCGGCTTAAACTTGCTGTGATCGAGCGCCATAAAGGCACCGGAAACATCGGGCTGGGCATCGTCAAAGGGTTCGGGCTTAAAAAGGGTGCCATCGCGACTTCCGTCGCGCACGATTCGCACAACATCGTGGCCGTTGGGGTCACGGACGAGGATATCCTCGCTGCGGTCGAAAAACTCATTGAAACCAACGGAGGCATTGCGATTGCTTCCGGCGGAACCATCCTTGCCTCACTCTCGCTTTCCGTCGGCGGCCTCATGTCCGATTTTCCTTATACCGAGGTTCTGGAAAAGCTGGAGTCCCTGTATCAAGCGCTTGAAAGGATAGGAGCCGACACTACCTTTGACCCGTTTTTGACCCTTTCGTTTTTGACCCTGCCCGTGATCCCCGAAATCAAGCTTACCGATATGGGGCTTATACACTTCAAGACCTTTTCCCGCATTAAGGTTGAAGCGGATCCAATGTGACGATCCTTTAAAAGTCAAAAAAACAGCAACGGCTTCCGCCTGCAACCGGAAGCTTTTTTAAAATCCAAAAAAAATGTGACGCAAATCCAATACTATTCGTCTTGAAGATTGAAAGCAATGTGGGCAGAAAGGGTTTTATGCATGGATGATGAACAGATCATGGATTTATTTTGGCAGCGCAGCGAACAGGCCATCAGTGAAATGAAAGCGAAATATCAAGCCCTGCTGTTTCGTCTGGCTCAAAATATCGTTTCGCTGCCTGAAAACGCGGAGGAATGTATTAATGACGCCTATCTTAAATTATGGAATACGATACCTCCCGAAAGACCGATGTCCTTAAAAAACTATGCTTCACGCATCGTGCGCAATTTGGCTATCGATCTATACCGAAAATCGGCTTCGCCGAAAACCGAGATCGTCGGCATTTGCGAAGAGCTTGAAGATATTTTAAAAGACGGCAAAAACGATTATGAGGCAGCCGAACTGAAGGAACTGATCAACTCTTTTTTAGCAACACTCGACCGAGATGCGCGCATTTTATTTGTGCGGCGGTACTGGATGTCCCAGACCATAGAAGAATTATCAAAAAATACGGGGCTAAAACAAAGCACCGTTAAAATGCGGCTTCTGCGCACCAGAGAAAAATTCAGGGATTATCTGAAGATAGGAGGGATCACCGTATGAAAGGCTTGGATTTTTATCAGGCAATGAATTTGATCGATAACCGCTTTATCGACGAAGCGCTTGCGGAGCAAAATGATAAAACCGTTCGAAGGACAGATTTTTTGCCAATCAAACATTTTTTGGCGGCTGCCGCTTTGTTTTTATTGGTTTTCACAGCGGTGATCAACCTGTTTCCCAAGACCGCCTACGCCGTAAGCAAAATTCCGCTCATCGGAGATTTGGCTAAGATCGTTACTTTTGACCCAAGCATGCGCGCCTGCTTAAAAAATAATTACGCGCAATACGTGGGAGAAACCCAAACAATCAAAGGCATCCGATCCGAAGTCTGCTTTATGGTGGTGGACGCCAATTCGATATCCGTTTTTTTTAAGTCCGATTTGCCACACATCCCGAATGCTGACGGCAATATGATTTTTCATGCAGATATCAGCAATGCGGACGGAAGCATCATCCCCAGTTGCGGCGGTATCAATGAAACCCGGATCAATAACTTTTATGAATTTCGCATGGATCTTCAGGATGATACGCCGATTCCCGAAGTCATCACACTTCATCTTACCTACTATTCGCGCGCGGCGGAAGGCGAGGCTTACACCATCAACGAGGGAAAAGCTGAATACACTCTTCATCCGGACAAAACCTATGCGCAGGTCGTGAAAAGCTACGATATCCATGTCACCAAAACCATCATGGGACAGAACGTGCATTTCGACAGGTTAGATGTATACCCTACCAAATCGAAGCTATACGTTAGCACCGATGAAGCCAATACAGCCTTGTTAAAAAATATTGAAATCACCTTATATGATGATAAGGGAAATGCGTATGAAGCGAAGCAAAACGGTTTGACCGCGCTGACAGAAGACTTACAAATACTGGCTAAACTCTATGAAAGCCCGTATTTTTCACAAACCAAAACCATAACGGCCATAGTCAGCGGCGTTGCTTTTATGGATAAATCCAAGGTGTACGGCGCGGTAGATTACGCGAACAAGTCGATCAGTAATCTGCCTGCTGATGTCAGCGTGGCATCCATGATTTTGGACGATCAAAACACTTTGGAGATCGCCTTGAAGGTCTATCGGCCGAATGGCAAGGGCTTTCAGCAAATGGCCGGCAATTACAAAGATGTTAACGGCAACGAGTATTATTTTGACCATATTGATTTTATGCTTTCCTACTGGTCCACGTATTTGAACCGTGAGATTGCCAAAGAGAGCGAAGGGTACAGCTATCAGGTGATTTCGATACCCGCTTACGAAGACGGGAAATATCAAATCATTTGGAATTACGCGCCAACAGAACCGCTGGCCGACCCGATCGAAATTACGATCCATAACGGAAATTAAAAAGATCATTCTAGAATGAATCCTTAGCAGCGTTAAAACACACGGAGAATCAAAAAAACCCGGCTCACGATTCAAGAAAAATCGTCAGCCGGGTTTACATTCAATAATCAGCTTTTGGAAACCAGTATTTTTTCCACCATGTCGGCTACGTTTTCGCAGCAATCAAGCGTGTCTTCAAGCAGCTGATAGATTTCTTTGTTTTTGATGATTTTAATGGGATCTTTCTCATTTTCAAAAAGGTCTTTCATGCTGTCAAAATAAGCGCGGTCACCCTCTTCTTCGATGTGGTTGATCTCAATGATCAATTCAATGCTTTTTCGAAGGCTCTTTTTGAACTTTTTGATTTCCTTCATCAGCTCATAAAGCTTTTCGCAGGATGTGACGAGATACTCCATAAAGCGGTTGATGTACTTATTGGATTCGGTGACGCTCATGATATGGATGTGGTTGGCAACGGCGTCGATGCTGTCCGTGATGTTTTCGATGCCCTTTAATATTTCGATGATGTCCGTACGGTCGATGGGTGTCACAAAAGCCACCTCAATGACTTTAAGGCATTCGTGCACATGCTTGTCGCCGTCGTGCTCGGCATCCTTGACCAGTTTTAATTCATCCTTGTTGATGATGCCGTCGATAAAGGCGGACTGAAGTCTTTTGGCCGCTTCCAGCGAAATGGCTACGCCTTCTGCGAACATTTCAAAATAATCAACATTTTTTCTGCTGATGGAACTCATAATTTAATACCTCGTTTTTAAAAAATCATTCTGAATGCGGATGCAAATACATATCCCAGCAGCATACATGCGGGGAAGGTGAAGATCCATGCCAGGATCATTTCCCGGGCAATGCCCCAATTTACGGCACCCTTGCCTTTGGAAGCGCCCGCGCCCATCATGGCGGTGGCCTTGGTATTGGTGGTGCTGAGCGGGATTCCGTAAAGTGTGGCGGCGATCATACTGAAAGAGGCGACAATTTCCGCCGCAAAACCCTGATATTTTTCAAGCTGCACCATTTCCATGCCCATGGTTTTGATAATTCGGTAACCGCCCACCGAGGTGCCGACGGCCATGATTACGGAACACATCAGCATAATCCAAAACGGAATAGACATATTGATGCCCGGATCGATCGTATAAACACCGCCGATCACCAGCGCAAGGTAGAAAATACCCATAAATTTCTGCCCGTCCTGCGCACCGTGGCTAAAAGCCATCAGGGAAGCGCTCACGACTTGTCCCGCCGAAAAGAATTTGTTTGCTCTCTGCCGGTGAACGTTTCTGCAGGTGATTTCAATCAGCTTGGTTCCCAGAAAACCCAGGCCGAAACCGACGAAAGTCGAAATACCCAAACCGTATACAACCTTGAGCAGAGAAGCGCCGTTGAATGCGCTCACACCATTCAGCGACATACCGGCGCCCATCAGCCCGGCAATGAGGGCATGGCTTTCGCTGGTGGGGATGCCGAATTTCCAGGCCGAAACCGCCCAGATCACAATGGAGAGCTGCGCCGCGCCCAGCGTCACGAGCGCTTCCGTGCCCGTACCGATGGATACCACGTTAGCGGTCGTCGTTGCGACCGCGGTGCCCATAAAAAACACACCCAATAGGTTAAAGGTTGCGCCGAGCAAAATGGCGACGTTGGGGCTGAGCACCCGGGTGGAGACAACGGTGGCAATAGCGTTGGGAGAATCCGTCCATCCGTTTACAAAGATGGAACAGCATACAAGAAAAACTACAATAACGATTCCTAGTGTCATTGGATCCTCAATTCTCGTTTTTTTGGCAATTTTCATACATAATTACCATTTTTGAATTTTACATGTTATTTACTATAGATTTACAAAGTATTTACAATTCAGTATATCATAAACCAGCCCCGCGTTAATAACAGTAATAATCTCTTTTCCTTTAATTTACCTTAATTTTACCTATAATTTACATATATTTTGGATGTCCAAACAAAAAAATCGATACCGTATTTCGGTATCGATTCGTTTAGATAAATATTGGTTTACAGTATGTATTTGCTGATGTGTTTATTGAAGCCTCGGATATCAAAGTTACCTTTGAATTCAAATTTAACTCGGCCCAATCCGCTGAACCATAATTCCATTTCACAGTCCAGATCAAGCGCTCCGGCGGTTTCCACCGAAAATGCCTGGATTTTGCTGTAAGGCAGCGATGTAAAGTCCTTTTTGGATCCCGTAAGCCCCTGCACATTGACAGCGATCGCACGTTTTGTCGTAAATACCACCAAATCACGCACGGTTCTGAATGTCGCAAAGATTTCTTCCCCTTCGATCAGCATCGGATTGACCATCTGAAGCCCTTCCGAATTGTCAACAGGTTTCAATTTGAGATAATCGGCATTTTTAAAATCGATCATAGTACCATCCCCTTTTTTTATTTAATTTCGCATTGCGAAATTTTCACAATTCCGGTTTTTATGTCTGCCCTGATGTCCTTAGTTAGGTTAGCGATCTTTAAGAGGCGAATTAATTATAACATATAAATTATTCTTTTTGAGCTGTTACTAAGATTTTTTGGCATTTTACGACCGTTTTCGACAGAGGATATCATTCGTCGTAATTTTTGATCAGCATTTCATAAAACATGATCATACGGCTATAATTTTCGATAGTGATCGATTCATTTGCCGCGTGCATGCTGGCTTGATCCGCGCTGTCGATGAGAGCGGGCATAAAGCGGTAAACATGATTGCTCACCGAATAATACTTGCGCGCGTCCGTGCCGCCCATGACCAGATAAGGCGAAGGGATCGCATTGGGATACACCCGTTTGATCGTATCGATCAGCTTGTCATAACCGCGTCCGCTCATTTCCGAGATCGGAGAGGCTTCCTCAAGCAGCAATCCTTCGATCTGAGCCGGGATGTCTCTGCAAGCCGTGCGGATAAACTCGACCGCGTCCTTGGATGTATTCCCCGGCAGCACCCGTGAATTCACGATCAGCTCAGCGGACTGCGGCAGCACGTTGGGCGCATCGCTGCCTTTCGCCATGGTTACAGCGAAGGTCGTACGGATCATCGCGTTGGTTGAGGGAGAAGCGGATAAAATTTTCAGCAGCAGGGGCTTAAACAGCCATAAATTGCTGACCGCCATCTTGACGGCAAAACCCATTTCGCTGCAGATGTTTTTCAAAAGCGTCAATACGGGCGGCGTTAAAATCGGCTTCATCGCACTGTTTTCAATGCGGGTAGCTATGCTTGCGATATCGCCCAAGGCGGAATGCTTCGGCGGCATGGAGGAATGCCCGCCCTTGGCTTTTACCGTCAGCTTGATATTGTTAAATCCCTTTTCTGCAACGCCGATAAGCGCGATCGGGCTTTTTACACCCTTGATCGCATCCGTGATCACTACCCCACCTTCATCATAAACAGCATCAAAACGAATCCGGTTTTCGTTAAAATATTCAGCGATTTTTATGGCCCCATTGGCTCCGCCGGTCTCTTCGTCCTGGCCGAAGGCAAAATAAAGGCTACGCTTAAAAACATATCCTTCTTCCAGAAGTATTTCGGCGGTCTGCATCAGCGCCATCACTTCATTTTTATCATCCAGCGCGCCGCGCCCGTGCACCCTACCATCGGCAATCACTCCACTGAAAGGAGGATAGGTCCATAACTCAGGCAGCTCGGCCGGCACCACATCATAATGCGCAAGAAACAAAACCGGTTCCAAGCCCTCGTCCGTGCCCTTTATATGATAGACCAGTCCGTGTACATTGATTTTTGTCAAGATGAAATTTTTATGTACCAAAGGAAACGATTTTTCCAAAAAGTTCTGAAAACGCACATACTCTTCGGTATCTAACTGCGCATAATCCATTGAGGCTACGGTTTTAAATTGCAGCGCTTCAGCAAGTTTTTCGGCATACGCCAAATTCTCCTGCGGTTTTATAGGCTTGGTTCCGCTTGGAGCCGCCTCCGTTTTAAATGTTACAGTACGGATCAGCACAATGGCAATAATTGCCAATATAAGGCCGCCGAGCACATATCCCGCCATAAATATCCCTTCTTTCTGATGGTTTACAAATTCTTATCTAAATGGAACGAAACGAGTGCTACGCGTAAAACATCAGGTCAATAAAATCATCCGCCGTAAAATTGATGATGGTGTTTTCAAAGCCGATCTCCTTTAAACGCCCACGCATCTCGGGTTCGTTGAACAGAGCGCCTTTTAAAGCTTCTTCAAGCTCTTCAATGCTTCGTCCAAAGAAAAAATCGCCGTAAATCTTTGCTTCACGGATAACACCGGCGGAGACATCCATGCGCAGCTCCACGATTCCCGCCTCATATTTTTTCTTCTTTGTGAAAGCAAAATCGGGTGATGCGCCGTAATTATGCTCCCATGTGGAAAACTTATCTTTTACGCTTTGTTCGATATGCGCGATATCCTGTTGAGTCAGGCAATATTCCTCAAAATCAATGTTCTCATAAAATGATTTCAGCAAATGCTCCTTAAATTCACTGATGCTTATCGGTGTTTTTAAGTAACCGCTCAAATTGGCCACCCTGCTGCGTACCGAATCGATAGCTTTGGATTCGATTTTCATCTGGCTGACATTGAGGGCGTTCACTAAATTTTCGATATTCACGTCAAACATCAGCGTGCCGTGATGCAGAATCTTGTCTCTGTTCATATACTGGGCGTTGCCGCTGAATTTTTTCCCTTCGATAAGGATATCGTTGCGTCCGCTCAGTTCGGCTTCAATACCAAGCTTGCCGAGCGCTTCGATTACCGGCAGCGTATATTTTTTAAAATCGATATGGTCGTTTTCTTTTCTCCTAAATACAAAGGAAAAGTTAAGATTTCCGCCGTCGTGATAGACAGCGCCTCCTCCGGATATCCTTCGGGCTATATGGATATGGTTGTCCTTCACAAATTTACTGTTGATTTCTGCGATGGTGTTCTGGTGCTTTCCGATGATTACGGAAGGCTCATGAATATAAAAGAATACATAATCGTCGTCAAACTTTTCATCCGTCATCATATAATCTTCCAGCGCCATATTGTAGTAGGGGATCGGCCAATCGGTTTTAATGTACTTCATAGAGTTTCTCCTAATTTTTCTATTTGAATGATTTCCCTTTCGGGCAAACCGCGGCGCAGATGCCGCAGACAAACCCCCTGCCTATTTTGGAAAAATGCTCCGACATAAACTCGCTGCAATAACGCGGATCATAGATCGCATCGCGCGGCATTCCCTGTTCCCAGATCGTGCCTTTCAGTGCGCTTGCGGGGCAGGCCTTCACGCAAACCGTGCAGTTTGCGCAATCGGAACGAACAATCGGCTCGCCGCAGTTGAGCGGCGCGTCGGTGAGGATGGTTCCCAGCCGTACCCGCGGGCCAAATTCTTTATGTATAAGCAGCCCGTTTTTACCGATATAACCTAATCCGGCCAGCGTGGCCGCGCTTTTATGCGAAAAATCGGATGTATACTCCGAACGCGCGCCGGTGCTTTGCGAAGCGGAGATTGGGTAGGCTTTATATCCTATGTTCTCAATAAGATGGGATAGTCGCAGCGTGATGTGATTGATGAGCTCATTGACGGCCTTATAATGGGCATAGTAACCGTAGGTGGGCCCGTTTGCGATCTCATCCATCACGGGGTCAAGCATTTTTACCGCCACGCTTACAGCCTTATTATAATGTGCCAGACCGAATACGGTGATATCGGCAACGCCGATATCGGCGGCGCCCAGCCCTATCCCCGTCTCTTTCAGGAAGCCTTCAGTCAAAAAATTCTTTTCCACCTGATTCTCCTCGTTATTTTGTTTATTTTAGCAGAATACGAACGCGAATACAATAACGAATCTTTTGACGGCACGAGAAGACCGCAAAAAAGCAACCAGCAGCGTAACCTTGTCCACACTGTCCACAGCAAAGACAGAGTCGGAAGGCTGCGCTGCTGATTGCTTAATAAGGGGGAATGTTCATAGTCTATTTGAAATTTTGATTGGATGGGCTACCGGATGGGTTCTTTGGTATAGATATAAATTTTGTCGCCGAAAATCCCCAAATAACATACTTTTTGTTCTTTTGACGGCTGCTTTTTGATGACCTTTACACGGTCATTGATGATCTTTGGGGGGGTGTCCTTTTCATTTAGCAACTTATTCAATATTCTACTCCTCCTGAGGTTAGTATAGATGATTAAGATGTAAAAATTTGGCGTAATATGTCAGTAAAGAAGAAAATTTCACAAAAAATACAAAAAAACCTACTTTCCTGCATGATCGGCTCATAAAAGAGAATAACCTGTTGTTTCCCGCCGAATCTTAACTTTCTCTTAGCTGCGGCAGAAGAAAAATAACATAAAGCGAAAGGCAGCTTCGTATATTCATATTAAAAATACAAATATCGGAGCGATTATGAAATTAAAAAATCCCGTGCTGTTAAGACTGGCCGCATTTGTTCTTTTGCTGATACTCTCAGGTCTTGTCTTCATCGTCTCGGTGTACGGCGAAAACAGCCTGCCGACGGTGGCAGCCAACAATATCATAGTATTGATCGATCCCGGCCACGGCGGTCAGGATCCGGGAAAAGCGGGGCGCTTGAAGGACGAATCGGTTATCAATCTGTCCGTTTCGCTCAAGCTTTCCGAACTGCTTAAAAACAAAGGCTTTTATGTGGTGCTAACAAGAAGTGACGAAAACGGCCTTTATGCGCAGGGAAGCACGGCATGGGACAAAGACGAGGATATGACAATCCGAAAAAACATGATCAAATCCAGCAACGCGTCGATTGCGATCAGCATCCACCAAAATTCCTATCCCGATTCCACCTGCCGCGGAGCTCAGATATTTTATTCGGATAATCTTGAAGCCAATGCCAAACTGGCGGATATCCTTCAGAAGCAGTTAAAGCCGGTTTCGCCTTTTGATAACAAACGCCAGCCGCAGATCAATAACAGTTTAAAGATGATCCGTGACAATGACATCCCCTCCGCCATTGTGGAATGCGGCTTTTTAAGCAACAAGGAGGAAGAATATCTGCTGAATACGGACGAATACCAGCAAAAGTTGGCGCAGGCGGTTTACGAAAGCATTTGCATCTTTTACGACATTGAGCCTTAAAACAACATGCAAAAAGGCCGGGCGATAAAAATAAAAAAAATTCAACAAACACTATGCATTTATCCTCAACTGTGCTATACTATAGAACGCACCATGTGCGTCCTTAGCTCAGTTGGATAGAGCGTTCGGCTACGAACCGGAAGGTCGTGGGTTCAAGTCCCGCAGGGCGTACCATTTTATCGCATCATAAGCCGATTTTACGGCTTATTTTTTTATCTTCAATCATAATTTAACCAATATTTAACTAATGAGTATTTTTGTTGAAAACTTAATATTTACCCTCAACAAACCAGCGAGGATCTTCGAACCACAAATACGTTTTCTTCCCATTGACCATAATGGTATATCTTAATCCTATTCCACCTGCGTCAATGCTGGCAGCACGCATGCTTTCAATGACCTTATCGATTTCAAAGATGCGGCCATCCTCCCATATGATTTTAAGTGGAGTAACGCTTCCATCTTCATTGAATTTAACATCTACACCGACAAATACTTTTCTTTTCAATTTAATCTAAATAATCTTCTCAAATATGTATTTATTTATATAAATTAACTAAAAGTGTTTCTAATCCATTAGAAACTTTTGTTACATAGTTTAAGAGTTCTTGGGTAGAATTTTTCAGGTGGTCAATTTCTGAAATATGATTACTTATTGAATCCCAATATGAGTCAAATTCTTCACTTATGTATTTGATTTGATCTGAAATGAAAAATTCTTTTTCATATATTTTTAATAAAGATATTCTGTTTTTGATTGATCTTTGTGTAATTCGAATATGATTTACATCATCCTCACTTTCGATAATATACATTTTTGAATCAGATACCGAAAGAATAATTTTATCTATTATTTTTTCCAGAATCGCCTTTTTGCGTATAGTATCATTTTTATTTTGTGTTAAAAAATATGCAAAAATTAATGCAATAAGTATATTTATTCCAGCATAAAGTGGGATTGTAAAATAGTCAGCTAATAATTTATTACCATTAGATTGAAAAGCGGAATAAATCAGTAATCCGATTGGAATCAATACTGTTAGATAAATCCATTTAAATTTAGGTTTCATAACTACTCCCTACTACGCTTTCTTAACGCATTTTTCGATAAATTCTAATAAACTTGGTTCATCGTTAGATATAATAATCATATTATCTAGAATATTTTTATCTTTTAATTCACGTGCGAGTCCCCCGAAGCTTTCTTCAATAAAAGATGAAGGATATCCAAAACACCCATCTAAGTCGATTTTTAGCTTTTCATGTTTTGTCAAAGCTTCTTGATATTTAGGCAATAAGTAATTTATCCTAAACTCTTCGCCAGAAAAAGGACCTTCATTAATCAATCTTCCACCAGGAAAGGCTGTAAAATCTTTTGCAATATTAATCTCAATCATTTTCTTTTTCTCTCTCTTTCAGCATATACCAGCAAAATAGTGTCCCGAATATTTTATTTCTATAATCTTTCAAATAAAAGTTTTCACTATTATCTATAAGCTTACAAATCCCCTTACCGGAAAAAACAATTAAATTTTTTAATAATCCATACTTGAAACATTCTAATATTTGAGGTAAACCTTTTCCTCTATATTTTACACCAGTTTCCGTACGATCATCACCGTTTAAGGCAGATTTAATAAATTCAGAATCGTTTTTAAGAAATATCGGGATTTTTTCACCAAACCTTTTTCTTACTGTTGTTGGAATGCCTAGACCAGTATCCAAAAATATAAATTTAACCATTTCTTTAGTTTCTTCCGCATAAATCAACCAAGAATTTGTAGTCATTATATTTTTACTGGAATATGCGTGTTGCTTTGTATTTTCCATTAGTTCAACAAGGATATTATATAATGGGATTGTGTCTTTTCTCTTAAATCCACATTTATTTTGTACAAATTCGCAAACCTGCGCGGCGATAGGTGAATCCACTGTTTCACCTTTAGCGATTTTTATTCGATTAGTTAATGGTTTGATGTTAAGGTTATCTTTTGAGTGAACAAACGACAAGAAGCCTGATTCGATATATACAGATTTTGCGCTTTCCTCATTTGGCAAATTGCCTTCAAACATATATCTAAAAACTTTATGGCTTTTAGTATCTGCAACAATTGAAACTAGGTATAAAATTGCATCGACAGTAACTTCAGTTACTGCACTGGAATCGATATAAAATCTATGCCCGATTTTATATTCGTCTCTTTTTGTTATTATTTGATTGTAGAACTCAATAGTTTCATCCGGGTTATTCTCAATAGAAAAATTTGATGGTGCGCGAAAAATGGAGCGATTCCTAATTTTTATTATAGCTTGAGAATTTTTATGTTTTTTAGTTTTCTTCTCTTTATTTTTGTTATTTTGTAGCTTACGACTTCTTTCGTCAAGCCATAATTTGCGCTCAAGTTTCCTTTGGATAAAATCACCCCTAAAACCAAATTTGACAAATATTATTAATAAATAACGATAGCATATTATTAAAATTTTGTCAAACATTGCAACTCCTTTTATAATCTAAGAATCAATATAAATGTTTAAATATATGAACGATAAGCAGTTCTTATTAATAAAAAAAGACGGGGCTTAACCGCCCCGTCTTCGTCATTATTAAAGTAATTACCTTTGTTCGATATTGTTTTTGCTTCTCAATACCTCAATAGCTTTCTTGATCGCGCCGGGCAGCGGTACGCCCATAAGGCCGATATTTTCGATAATGCTGATTGCCTCATTGGCGATAAACGCGATGATCACGCTTGTCCGTATATAATCAGCGCCCACGGCTATATCAAGCCTGTAGGCAACCAAGACAGCCAGCAGGATGCCGCATTTGCGGCATAGACCCTTTAATCCTGCTCTGGATTCCAAAGCTCCGCCGCAGCTCTTCGGGCTCTTCTTAAATACCCCCGCGAGGATCAATCCGGTTGCATAGTCAATGGCCATAAAAATCAGTAACGTTTGCAAGTCTGTTGTCCAACCCCCGAATAACCACGCGAGGAATCCGCCGATCGCGCCGAGGATGCCCAAAAGCGTTATTTTATTTACTGCGATCTGTTCCAAAGGCTTACCTCTTAAGCGTACAAAAATTCGTATTTCGTGATCGTAACGTCACCAATTTCTTGACCGGGATAAACATGGAGCCATTTCAGCGGGTCGACGCAATATTCTCGTCTTTCGGCATCGGTATCGTTATATTCCTGCCCCATCGGCGTGATGGCAATCCGGCAATGCAAATGCGGACCGTTAGAATCGCCGGTACTGCCCATAAGGCCAATTTTGCTTTTCATTCCGAGCGGATCGCCAACCTTGCAGTCCTGACGCGAAAGATGTTCATACATGATGTGCAGAGATTTTTTGTTTAAATGATCATCGATGCGCTGCTGTACATATTTGCCGCGAATACGATCTTCCGTGACCTTTGTTATGACACCTTGGCCGACCGAAAGAATAGGCATATTCGGATCAGACCAATAGGCGAAATCTGTTCCGGTATGATCATCTTCATCAAAAGGCTCACTAATGGCGATGTAATCCACCGGCATTCTCAGTTTAAGCGGTTCAGGCTTGGGGGCGTCCGGATCGGTCACAGGTGCCGGCGCGCTTCCTGCGGCCGGGATCGTCAATTTCTGTCCGGCATAGACTAAATCGGGATCATCGCCGATTACGCCTTTGTTGGACGCATAGATATCCTTCCAAGTAACACCTTTGTATTTGGTGGCAATCTTCGTAAGATTATCGCCTTCCTGTACGGTATAAATATTACCCGCGGGCGCGTCCTCTTTGAACGTGCCGGGAATCATGACCGGATGGCCGACATCAAGCTTTCTTGCTTGGTCATATGAAATGTTGTTAAGATGCATAAGATCATCTAAATCGACATTATAGTCATCCGCGACATCGGTCAGCGTCTGGCCTTCTTTTAACTTGTGTATAGTGTATCCCATTATTCTTGTCCTCCGTTATTTGTAATTTGTTTGGTTTCGGCAGCTGCCTCGTCCGTGATCTCATCGAAAGGCTCTTCGATGCTTTTTATGTATTTATTGTATGATTGGACCGTCTGTCCCCAAAAACCGCCACTTCCCTCAAGCTTCTTATATAAGCCGGTCGATCCAAGATACAAAAATACAGCAAGCCATGCTGTGGCGAGCCAACTCAATGTGCTCATTGCAAAAGTCGCCTTAAAGCCAATAGCAAAAATGCAACTGAGGAAAAAACAGATGATCGAAATAAACCAGGTGTTTTCCTTACAGAATTTGAAAGCTTTCAGCCATGCTTTCGTTGCTTCCGTCATGTACATGACGATTGCGCTTAAAATAGCGGCCAATAAAAAAAGCTGCATAAACAGCCCGACCTCGATTGAATAATTAAAATCAATCATATTTCACTCTCCTTTATTTTTTTGGTATTAAAAAAACGCCGATGGCGTCAATTTAACTTATATGGATAGCTCCCTTATTCGCTCAACGGCTTGCTGTCGTTCTTCCTCAAGTCTTAAGTAATCTTCATCGCTCATCGAATAAGATATACCAAGAACCGTTTCGCGCATTCGTTGAATGGTTTTGTAATCGGTTCTTTCAAGAAACTCTTTTAGGCGATTTATTTCATCACGCTCTAAGAGCCTATTGATTTCCGCCTGCGGCTTGCCTTCTGTCCAGCTTGTCCCTGTCCATTTCGGAAGATACAATCCATCCGGACACGGAATATCTATGCAATCTGTAGGAATTTCATCTTCATCGTAAAGAATTACATCTTCGACAAATAAGCCTTGCAGATTAATTTTAATTACTTTTTTCATTTCAACACCTATACCGCTTTATGAATTATTCCTGAAAGACTGACATATGCATTATTGCCAGAAACGACAACTACATTGCCTGCGCTTGAAACTTGCATGTATGCGGCCGCGCCAGATGACCATCCAACAAATGCTTCTATTTTAGCTGGCCTATATCCAGATGCCTCAGTGAAAATTGGAGTGCTGGCACCAATAGTTCCGTTCCTTACAAGTCCACGAAGATGAACAAAGCCTAATTCGTCTCGCATATAAGCTGCAGTTTCGAAGCTTCCGCCATAATTTTCCCATCCATTAAGCAATGTCGGTTCGATCCATGCTGTAGGCGGCGCAAGTATTCTTGTCCATGGAACAGTCCATGCATTGCCTGATCCAGATTGCCTAATCCATATGCCGCTATAGAGACCGCTTCCAAATCTCCATGCTCTCTGAATAACGAAATCTGTGCTGTTATTATATCCGCCTAGAATTTCCACATAATGTGCAGTGGATCCATCAGATAATCCGTCAATGGCCTCCATCACATAATAAAGACCCGGCGTAAGAGTGAAGTTTTCTAACTGGGCAGCTGTTACTTGTTTAGCTACGAATAGCTCTCGGCCGTAAACGTCATAATAGCCATCGCGACTTTGCACGCCTTTTTTGACGGTCGACATCATGCCAACGCCTAAATACGGTGACGGCGCGAGACCTGAAGGAAAATCGACACCCCAATCCATAAGCGGATCACCGATAAGCAATACGCTTACTTGATATGTCGTTAAGCGATCCCTTATCGTGACGCGAATGTTGTAGTTTTTTCCGGTATCAAATCCAAGGGATCCATTAGTATGGCCGGATATAGCTTTATCGATAATGCTTAGATTTCCTGATCCATCGACCGACTTTGAAAGCGCGGTCGCGCCGGTTAACCATGTACCCGATGAAGTCAACTTATACTCGTAATAAAGCTCCTGTATAGAATTTGGTATACTACCGAAATTCAATAGATGCACTTTTGCGTTAATTGATAATGAAGTTTCAGCGTCAACCATGTTTGCGCGAGCGGCGACCACTTTCGATATGGAAATAGGAGTCAATACTTTATAATTCGCTGAAGATATTGTTTTCGATACGCTTACCGTGAATCCGCGGCTATCCGTAACAAGAATGGTTATTACGTTTCCATCAACATTAAGCAAATTAATGATCGTCGTTCCAGCGGTTACTGTGGACGTTTTTGTTCCGCAAGTTACTTTGTACGATACAATCGTTGCGCTGTTTTTTCCTGATGCCGGAGTGTTTATTGTAATGCGGATATCGGAATAATCTTTTATGATTATTTGATTGTTTTGAGTCAATGCAAATATCGCAGAATCAACATCAGCATAACTAAAATTCGCCGCTGAAAAAGTTGGATCGCTGCTGCCTGCAGCGACGGTCGCAATTGCAGTTTTTGTGAGCGAAGGACCCAGTTGAGTCGATCCCGACATAACCTTAAGTGTCGCAGTAACGGTGACGGTTTTTAACGAGGGTATGGCGGCATATAGCAAGGTTGGATCAAGGGTAACCGCTTTATTCCCGGCTATAATGCCGGTCAATTCGCCGACGACCGTACCGCTCGGCACTTTGAAAGTGATAACTATTCCTAACCCTTGAGGGTTTGTTACGCTTACCGAAGTGCCCGAGCCTATAAAAAAGGCAAGAAACGAATCGAAAGACGCATTTAGGGTAGCTGTAGTTGAAGCTGTTTGAGTACTACCAAGTTTTGTCGAACCCGACCATGTTGTCATTTCTACGCTTATTCCAAACGATGAAACATTTGCGTTTGATAAAGCCTGATACATTGTTGCAGGGCTTATTGTCGTGGTTACCTTGCCATTATATGTACTTTGAATCGTCTTTACGGTTACGCCGTTAACCTTAAAGATTAACTTGACACTTACTCCATTAGGATTATTTACGTTGACAATTGTATCTTCGCCAATATTAAACCCCGGAAAACTCGTGATCGATTTCGTTAATGTAGCTGTAGCCGAAGCGGTGTCTGTACTTCCGATTTGAGTTGACCCCGACCATGTTGATAACTCAACCGCCACCGGAACAGTGTTTAGCGCAGGGTTGGCAGCGGCACCGTAGAGTGTTGCAGGGCTAATCGTCGTATCGACAGCGCCGCTATATATGCCCGAAATTGTTTTGACTATAATACTATTCGTCTTGAAAACTAATTTCGTCGTAAGTCCGCCTGGATTACTTATATTTACCCTCACGTTCCCATTAACTGCGAACCCCGGAAAACTCGTGATCGATGCGGCACGCGGAATATCTGTCAAATCTTCTGAGTCGCTCCAAGTTACGGTATAGTCACCGTTTCCGGCAAAGGTAGCGGAACAATTAACAGTCTTTGAACCATCTGTATTATGTGTTACAGTTTTACTTTTCGTTATAAGCAGCTGTGAACCGGAAGATGATTGTCCCGTGTTGAAGTTTGCTGTAAATGGATATTCGGTTCCATCTATTATTATTTTTCCGGATGGATTATCGTTCGCCCATGTACCCGCGTTCCAGTTTGCATACAATTTTACCGTAACATACGAGGTATTATTCGGTATATTTACATTGCTTTCTGTAATTTCGCCTGTTAACCATACTGACATCAGCTCACCCCCTCATCGACGGTTACCATAATTCCTCTCGTGGTACCTCGCGTATATGCTGTAAATTTTGCATTGCCGAGATACATTTGTTTTTCGATAATGGCCGTAGGCATTAAAGCGCCGTCCTTTGTAAATTTTGCGATAATCTCACTAGTAAGGGCGTTTTTGATTTCCCATGCACCCGATCCCAATCTTGTAACCAACCCCGAAGTACTGTCAGTCAGGGTCAGACCGGCTTCTGAGATGATGGAGCCTGTTTCTAAATCAAGAACAAAATAGCCGTTCAAAGAAGATAGTAACCCTGCACGAATAAACTGCGCATTAATCGCGCCATCCATTGTCATAGCCACAATATATTCTCGTGCCGGATTATCGGCGCCGATTACGTTATCGCTAAAACCAAGACCGCCAAGATTCCATCGCCAAATTTTTCTAGCAGCAGTAGGATCCTTATCATCCATGATAAGAATTTCATTCGTGCCTTCGTTTTCGCGAATAAGTACATGTCCGCCGAGCGCGTTTTTAATTAGGTCAGTAGACGCACCCAGCGACTTGGCTACGGCAAGCACATTCCCGACTGCGGCTTTAATGGCGGATACTGCCTTATTTTCTTGCGACTTTACATTTCGGGAGGCCTTACCAGCACCCTCAATTGTATGATCACCGCGATAATGCCATGTTGATGTAGTGATAAGCGCGTCCACATCGCCTACATCGGCGATGTCAGTGAGAGTAACATAATCTCCCGCCTGCAGCGACGGATCGCCAATAAAATCGCAACTAAAAGGTTTATATTGAACTTCTGAAATCTGCGTAAGTAAATTTGATAAAATTACATCAATATCATTTCCAACCGGCAGTAATGGATTTTCTTCAAGCGCCAGAATCAGATCGTCGGAACCCTGCATATAGTCAGTTTCGCCATTTTTAATGGTTATGCCGGTGATCTGCAGATTGAAATCTGATACTTTACTTTGAAATCTCTCATCAATGCTAATATTTTTTACGCTCGTTGCAATTTTTACGGGAATAATTTCTAAATTGCCGCTGCGATTCATACGGGCAAAACAACCCATGATCTGACAAGCCCACATGAGCATATCTCTGCATGTTTTTATCTGATCGTTCGACTCAGGCAATGCAAGCATTAAATCATAATTTGGGAAACTTTCAAACTGTCCGGCGCTCGTCGATAGCAATACTCCAGCCTTCGCGCAGCAGGATAAAATAATCGTCCGGGGCGTGCCCGAAGTGCTGACGCCCGAAATATCAACATCAAATAAAATCAATCCATCGAGAGCTTTTAGTGTAACAGCCGAAAGCTCCCTTTCTATTTCGGGCGTAACATAATATATACCGAAAGGAACGTATTCCCATGAATCAGAACCCGTCATAAGCCCGTAGTTAAGATTTATCCGGGCACCGTCGAGTGCGTAAGGATTCTGATAGCTCATGAGAGTCAAACCCATTTCAGAGGCAATTACGCCGCCAACGTCTAAGCTATCGCCCGATACGCATTGTTCAGAAAAATAGAGTGAACCGCCTTCAATATGTTCATCCGTTATATTGATTGTCGTATCGTCTTTTAGCGTGATCGTGCCAACGATTTTGTCTAAAACGGTTTCGGCAGATATGGCATCTTTGTAGCTTTGTGATACCGGATACATAACAGCTCCTTAATACTGTGTGAGTACAAAAGAAAGACTCCAACTGCTTTCAGTGGAGTCCTTGTCCTTTCGTCTGTTCAACTTAGCTTCTCGGTCCCCCGCATACATAGTTATAGTGGGATCTTCTGATGTCGTTGGATCAAAAAATGTTACCGTAATTTTTGCGGGTTTTATCGCATCGGTTATTGATTTTAGCTGAGATTTAGTCAAATTATCCCATCCTATTGAAATGGAATATACATCAGCTCGCACTCTGGAACGATTAAGAAAACCCGCTTCAGTTCGTTTTGTTTTGTCGCTGTCCATATCTCGTGAAGTTACGCCATAGTCTGTGGGTTCGATTAGATCGACACCATTTATATTTATGGTAGCCATAGCTTACCTCCCGTTGGTGCGCAGGTTGCGCCTTTTTGATCGACGCTCAATAGCCGCACTTATTCTTTCACTGTCTAAATAAACATAGATGTCTCCTCCTGAATTACCGGCCCCCGCAACAACTGCCGATACTCGTCCGGCAATTTTATCTGCAAGCACATCCATCCAGCCTGTATGATTTTCTAGGGGAAGAACAGCCTCACGGCCGCGTTCACCAATTTGCGCAACCGTGGGAGCATCAACTATGCCTCCGCGAGCCATGCGAGGAATTGAGACGGTGCCGATGGTGCTTATATAACCGAGACTTACGCCTAAAATAGGTATGTTATTTATTTTGTCAATAATGTTATTTATTCCGCGGATAAAAGCATTGATAATGCCGATAAATCCGTTAATAACACCCTCGACAATTCCAACAACAGAATTGTACATCCACTTAAAAGCATTGACGATAGGATCGATTACATAGGTTCTTATGTATCCGGCAAGCGTTGAAGCTCCGGTTTGTATGCCTCTCCATAGTCCTCCAAAAAAGTCTTTTATTGGAGTTACGACTTTGTTATTGAACCATTTAGCTGAGTTTAAAAAGACATTTTTCAAACCATTCCAAAGGTTCGTTGCCCCGG
>DAITPG010000002.1:0-7072 GCA_036833715.1 Eubacteriaceae bacterium
GACATGTAATCATGAATTTTAACTTCCTCGGTTTGTTTAAAGTGATCTTCGTTTCGGGCAAAGATCTGGCTTCATCAACGATCAGCGACTTTGCGTTTAAGTTGGATGTGCCTATCATGAACTGGTTTGTCAATAACGTGATCCTGTCAAGCGACACCATGCAGCTTGTGATGCAGATCTTCATCGTCGTTGCGGAAATATTGATCGGCCTTGCGCTTATCGGCGGACTCTTCACACTTCCCGCTAGCGGCTTTTCACTGATCCTGCAGGTTATGTTCATCTGCACAACGGGATTATATATGAGTACTTTCTGGATGATATTTGCGGCTATTGCCGTGCTTATCGGCGGAGGAAGAACCTTGGGTCTGGATTATTATGTAATGCCCTATTTAAAGAAAAAATGGAAAAAATTACCTTTTGTAAGGAAGTTGTATATCTATAATGACTAATGAACTCGCAGCAGCACGCAAAAACGAAAGCTTTGACTACCTAGATTTTGATGCTGCAATCGAATCCGTAAAAATTGAAGTGGACAGGGCTCTGTCCGCTTCGCCAAAGATCATACGCGGTTATACCGAACACCTTGCTTTGACAAAAGGTAAATTTATCCGTGCCGTTTCTGTAATCAGCTGCGCTGAAAACAAGGATGGTCTCATTCATCCCAATGCCGTAAAAATCGCCGCTGCTATCGAACTGTTGCATCTGGCAACGCTTGTCCATGATGATGTGATCGACAATGCAAAAACCAGAAGAGGAGCGGAGACCCTTCAAAAAAAATTCGGCAAGCGCACTGCTGTCATCTGCGGCGATTATCTATTTTGTTTGGCCTTAAAATGTATCGAATCGATTCCAAACAAAAGAGAATACGCGGATATTGATTTTGTCGATTATATGGGAAAGGTTTGTCTGGGAGAACTTACTCAGCATGTCAATAACGGAAATGTGGATATTTCGGTATTTACTTACTTGAAAATCATTTCTGGAAAAACCGCTGCGCTTTTTGAAGCTTCCTTTTTTGGCGGAATCGTCTTTTGCGATGACGAACAAAAGGATTTCGAAAAATATAAACGGTTGGGACATTATATCGGAATGATCTTTCAGCTCAATGACGACTGCATAGATTTTGAAGCCACTCAAGAATTGGCAAAAAAACCCGTACAATCGGATTTTGATCAAGGTGTGATCACGCTTCCGCTTATTTATGCCTTTGAAAAAAAACAGGATTTTAAGAATCAACTCAAAGAAAATAAGGTGCAGCGCTCTGAAATGAACCGGATCGTTTTTGAAGCGGGTGGATTGGCCTACGCGCATCAGACCGCAAAAAAATACTACGATAAATCAATGCGTATCATCGAAGGGCTCAACGATACGCCTTCCAAAAAGGAAAGATTGCTTTTTCTTCTGAATAAATCTTATAACGGATTGAAAAAATAATACGGAGCAGCTTGATAAAACGATTTTTTGACTATACCGAAATACGGACAAAAATTACCAGTATTTATGCTTTTTTATTAACGATCGCTTACTTGTATTTTATAGATCAGCCGATCGATTTTAAATTGACTCTGATATTCTTTATGTCTATGTTTCTGTTCGATTTAACAACTACCGCTGTCAATAATTATATTGACACAAAAACAAACGGACAAATGCTGCCGTTTTCCAGAAAATCTGCCCTATTTATCTTATACGGACTTTTGGGCTTAAGCGCTGCCATCGGGCTATATCTTGCCTGTTTAACGGATATCGTGGTGTTGTTGGCCGGAGGATTTTGCTTTATATGCGGGGTTTTATACACCTACGGACCGCTCCCCATCTCTCGGCAGCCATTGGGCGAAATTTTATCCGGATTATTTTACGGGCTTTTGATCCCTTTTATATTGATCTACATCAATACGATGAACGGATATCTGCTCAGCATTCAATTGGATTACCATGTGTTTCGCTTAGAGATTCGCCTGCTGCCCATGCTCTCGCTGTTGCTATTGTCGATTGCGCCGGCCTGCGCCACGGCCAATATCATGCTGGCAAATAATATCTGCGATATAGATAAGGATATCAAAGTAAAGAGATACACTTTGCCTTTCTATCTTGGCGTAAAAAAAGCCGTAAATCTGTTTGCAGTACTTTATTATATCTCCTATGCCGCAACCGCGGCCATGGTAGCGCTTAAATTATTATCTCCCTTAATGCTATTAACCTTTTTGACGCTGATTCCCGTGCAAAAAAACATCCAAGCTTTTCGGGAACGTCAAATCAAATCGGAAACCTTTATCTGCTCGATAAAAAATTATGTCCTTATTATGACAGCGCAGTGCCTGCTGATATTGATAAGCGGAATATTGAATCGAATCTGAAAATATCTATCCATATTTATTTTCCGGCTACAGCCGGTTCAAATAAAAAATATTTCTTGGAGGAAAAAAATGAAAAAACTATTCGCACTCTTATTGGTTGCGCTCCTCGCTTTCTCCGGTTTAGCCGGCTGCGCAGGATCAAAATCAGTAAAAACCGGTCTCGGTATTGTTACAACCATTTCCGGATCCAAAGATGCAACGGCTACCGCTGCAGGTCTCGGTCAGGGTTACTCCATCGTAGCTGCCGTTACGGTTGGTTCTGACGGTAAAATCGTCAATTGCGTTATCGATGCGATCCAAAGCAAAGTAAACTTTGACGCTACCGGCAAAATCACTTCCGACATCAAAGCCGAAGTGAAAACCAAAAACGAACTCGGCGAAGCTTACGGCATGAAGAAAGCTTCCGGCATCGGCAAAGAATGGAACGAACAGGCTGCTGCTTTCGCTGCTTATGTAAAAGGCAAAACCATTGCCGAAGTAAAAGCGATCGCTCTTGACGCTGAAGGCCATCCTACAGCTGCTGATTTAAAAGCAAGCGTTACAGTCCATGTCAATGACCTTATCGTAGCTATCGATAAAGCGGTTGCTAACGCGCAGGAATTGGGCGCTAAAGCAGGCGACAAATTAGGTTTAGGCACGACGACGTCTCTTTCAGGTTCCAAAAGCGCAACGGCTGAAGCTGCAGGACTTGCTCAGGCATATTCTTACTATACCGTTACCACTTTTGATTCCAACAACAAAGTAACCAGCTGCATTATCGACGCTACCATCGCGAAGATCAACTTCTCCGCAGCAGGCGTTGTTACATCTGATAAGACCGCAGAAACCAAAACCAAAAATGAACTCGGCGCCGCTTACGGAATGAAAAAAGCATCCAAAATCGGCAAAGAATGGAACGAACAGGCTGCAGCATTCGCTAAGTACGTAACCGGCAAGACCCTTGACCAGGTTAAAGGTATTGCCCTTGACGCTGAAGGTCACGCTACTGCCGCTGAAATCACTGCTTCCACGACCGTGCATGTCGGTGATTTCATCAACATCATTCAGAAAGCAGCTGCAACAGCTAAAGCCGCAAAATAGTATTAAACATAATGTTTAAAGAGAGGTAGAAGCTCTACCTCTCTTTTTTACGAGGTATCCATGTTAAAAAAAATCGCTGCAATTATCTTATCGCTTACGCTGCTTATCAGCGTTACGGGCTGCAACAAAACCACCCGCTATTCTGCAGAATTTCTTATATTGTTTGATACCATGACCCAAGTCGTCGCCTATTCTAAAAACGAAGACGATTTCAATAAATTTTCGGGTTTTATTTATGATCATTTGGAGGAATACCATCAGCTTTATGATATTTACAACTCTTATGATGGTGTCAACAATATTAAAACGATCAATCAAAATGCCGGCATAGCGCCCGTAAAAGTAGATAAAAAAATCATTGATCTTCTTTTATACTCAAAGGAATTGTACAAGCTCTCGGACGGAAAATTTAATGTGGCATTGGGATCGGTGCTTCGTATTTGGCATGATTACCGCGAAGTTGGTATAGATGATCCTGAAAATGCTCAGCTGCCCCCGATGGAAAAGTTGCAAAACGCCAATTTGCATACCGATATCAACAAAGTCGTCATTGATGAAGCTGCATCCACCGTATATCTCACAGATCCGGAAATGAGTCTGGATGTAGGTGGGATAGCGAAAGGCTACGCAACAGAGCAGGTATGCAAAGAGGCAGAAGAACACGGTTATACATCGGCTTTGCTCAGCGTAGGAGGGAACGTACGCGCAATTGGCACTAAAAACAGTGATCCGGAGTCTTTATGGAGCGTCGGCATCCAAAACCCCAATATGGACAGCGAGCAAACCACCGTGCAGACCCTATTGATCGGCGATGGTTATTCAGTGACTACCAGCGGTGATTATCAACGTTTCTATACCGTTGACGGCATCAATTATCATCATATCATCGATCCGGACACCCTGATGCCAAACCATTATTTTAAAGCGGTAACCATCGTTTGCAAAGGCATCGGCGACGGTTTATCGAATATGGTATTCAATATGCCCTATGAACAGGGCCTTGCATTGATAGAAAGCTTGCCGGATACGGAAGCCATGTGGTTTTTTGCGGACGGCAGCATGAAATATACCGAAGGCTACGGAAAGCTTATCAAACAGAAATGAGATGAGTTACAAAAGAAAAAGACATATCGGCCTTCGATATGTCTTACTTTTTATTATTCGGTCGTATAAGGCAGCAATGCGATATTTCTTGCGATTTTGATTGCGCTCGTTACTTCTCTTTGATGAATGGCACAGGTGCCCGTTGCTCTTCTCGGTAATATCTTATATCTTTCGGAGATATATTTTCTGAGAAGTTTCACATCCTTATAGTCGATTTCATCTATTTTATTTTCGCAGAAAAAACAAACTTTTTTTCTGCGCTTATAACCATCGCCTTTATGCGAATAATCTTTATCTCTATTCGTCGTGTTATTTTTTCCCGGCATACGAGTATTCTCCTTTCTTTAAAACGGTACGTCGATATCATCGATTTCAGAAAAACCTTCCATAGGAACGCCGAAATTATCGTTATCCGCAAAGTTGTTTTTGGTTCCTTCGCCTTTGCCGCCGATAAATTGTACTTCGTCCGCAACTATTTCGGTCACATATCTTTTGGATCCGTCATTGGCGTCATAGCTTCTAGTCTGAATTCTGCCGCTGATTGCGGCCTGGCTTCCCTTTGTCAAATACTTTCCGCAAAGTTCAGCTGTTTTTCTCCACGCAACGATCGGTATAAAATCGGCTTCTTTTTCGCCGTCTTTATTCTTAAATGTTCTGTCAACGGCAAGGGTAAAGGATGCTACCGCAGTTCCGTTCTGCAGATATTTAAGTTCGGGATCTCTGGTTAATCTTCCGATCAGTATCGCTTTGTTTAACATATCACACCACCGCTATTTTTCTTTCTTAATGACGATTCCTCTGAGTACGCTTTCGGTAATTCTGTAAATGTGGTTGAGTTCTTCAAGTACTTTGGGCTCGGCATTGAATTTAATCAATACGTAATACCCGTCTTTTACTTTTTGGATCTCGTAGGCAAGTCTTTTCTTGCCCCATTCTTCGATTTCCGATACGGTACCGGCTCCTTCGATAGCACCCTTTGCTTTTTCAATAAAAGCTTTTACTTCCTCTTCGGAAAGATTGGGATGCATAATAAACAGTGTTTCGTAAGAAGTCATCGTATTCACCTCCTTTTGGACTATGGGGGAAAGCAAGCTTATCCCCAAGGATATAGCAATTTAGTATATCACAAAGGCCTGTCTCTTACAAGTTATTTCGCCTATTTTAGGATTTTTTTAAGACCTTTCTCAAACTTGGCGCGCGGCAGCATTACGATTCTGCTGCAACCGGTGCACTTGATTTTTATATCCGCACCAATGCGAATGATTTCCCATTCAAAGGAACCGCAGGGATGCTGCTTTTTCATCATCACATGATCGTTGAGTTCATAATTCAAATCCATAAAAATCCTTAATTTGCCGCTGTCCTACGTAAATAAAAAGCCGATATAAAAATATTTGATTAAAAAGGAATTATTGATGGCCGTAGAAAGTTCCACCGCGCCGAACAATAA
The DNA here is from genome assembly GCA_036833715.1 of Eubacteriaceae bacterium. Classification (GTDB taxonomy): domain Bacteria; phylum Bacillota; class Clostridia; order Eubacteriales; family Anaerofustaceae; genus JBGMEA01. The sequence goes on from DAITPG010000002.1 coordinate 5,992, forward strand.
GTTGGAATAATAGATCAAAGTCGAAAACAGGCAGATCACAATAACGCCTTTTACGATGCCGATCAATAAGCCTCCGGCTCTGTTGAAAACTTTTAAAATAGGTAGTTCGGCGATCCTGTTGAGTATAGCGATCAATATGCTTCCCACAAACATCACAGCAATAAAAATAGCCAAAAAGCTGATAATATTCACTATCATTCCTGTAAGGTTCTGCGTAAAAGCATCCGTCAGATTGCCGATGGTTTTATTTGCATCGCTTATGAATGTATCCAAAAAATTCTGCAGTCCGACCGGAGTGTTATGTAGTTGAGTGGATTCCGTCCAGGAACCCGACGAAATACTCCCGCCGAACAGGCTGATGACTTTAGCCTGTATGGTTTGATGCAAATTTTCCACCCATTTGCTGTTTTCGGTAAAATAAAGCGCGAGATTGGGGCTGAAAATCTTTGCCACGATCAAGGCGATAATGACTAAAGCAAACGACAAAAAGGATTTAACGAATCCTTCCGCCAGCCCTTTGACGGCAAATAACAAAAATATCGCGACGATTACAATATCGATCCAAGAAAAATCCATGATATACCTCTGAATTTTTATTTATCTTTTTCAGTATATCATGCCGCACGGCCGCTTATCAAGGTCTTTAATACAACTGGATGGTTATCTGTCCGCATTATTGCTGTAACAATGCAATCAACTCGTCCAAATCGTATGTCGGTGCAAAGCAGTGATTGTTTCGACATAAATAATACAACGAGCGCTCTGTATTTAAATCGTATTGCTTTGTAAAAGGAGCAATTTTATATAAACTTTCGGCGTTTTTTTCATCCAATGAAATCACTGCCGTATTGACCAGATACAGCTTGCTCAACTTCTCACGAAATATTTTCATATCCTTTTCGTTTTTAATGATTGCGACCAGCTCCTGCGACGGATACAGCACCGATGTAATTGCCGTCATCGCAAAGGTATAGGCGGATGGATATTCGGAAGACACGGACGCAACAAATCGCATTTGTTGATCGGCCAGGCTTTCATAGCGGCTGTCTGCAGTATATTTGGCAAGACGGGCCAGATTATA
>DAITPG010000002.1:7082-34428 GCA_036833715.1 Eubacteriaceae bacterium
ATGCGGCAACGGAATTGCCCGATGGGATAGCTCCGTCATACAGCTCTTTGGGCCTTATAATAAGCTTTTCGCTTACGGCTCCGTAAAGATAAAAGCCGCCTTCGGAATGGTCAAAAAAATCCTTGATCAGTATCTCATTGATTTGAATCGCCTTCTCCAAAAGAGCCGCATCATATTCGGTTTCATACATTTCAAGCAGCGCCCAAATCATAAATGCGTAATCGTCAATATGGCCGTCGCCCGATATTTCTCCCTCTCTGTAGCGTATATATAATCGGTGATCCTCATCCATCAGATTTTTTTCGATAAAATGCCAGGCTCTCTTTGCCATCATCAGATATTCGTTGTCTCCGAGGATGCGGCCTGCTTTTGAAAGCGCGGCTATCATTAACGCGTTCCAGGATGTTAATATTTTATCGTCCTTGTGAAGAACCGTTCGTTTGCTGCGGTATTCAAATATTTTTTGCTTCATTTCATCGATACGCTCGTTTTTATCGGCATAACGTTCGTTTTTAAGAAGATTTACGATATTTTTGCCCTCAAAATTCCCGTTTTGCGTTATATCAAAATATTCACAAAAATATGTGGCATCTTTTTCGCCCAAGACCTTAATGATCTCATGGATTTGAAAGACATAGAATTTTCCTTCTTCGCCTTCACTGTCCGCATCCTGCGCACAGTAAAAACCGCCTTCAGCGTCCGTCATTTCCCGGGCAATATAAATTGCGATCTGTTGGGCGATGGTTTTATATAAATCAAACTTGGTGATCTGATAAGCCTCGCAATAAGCCATCAACAGAAGAGCATTGTCGTAGAGCATTTTTTCAAAATGAGGAACCAGCCATTTTTCATCCGTGGAGTAACGAGAAAAACCATACCCGAGATGATCATAAATTCCCCCTCTGTACATTTGGCGAAGAGTCGCTTCAGCCATAAACAGCGCATCTTTATCCTGCTCCAACTTCGAATAACGCAATAAAAACAAAAGATTGTGCGGGGTGGGGAATTTAGGCTTATCGCTGAATCCGCCGTTTTTACTGTCAAAGCGGCTACGAAGCTGCTCGAAAGCGGAATGAATCATCGTTTTTGATACTTCGGCAGGGCTTGTTTCTTTTTTTCGGCTTAAAATTTCGGTAACTTCTTCGCCGGAACGGATTAATTTCTCCCTGTCATTCGCCCACATAACAGAAATCTGATTCAAAATATCCATAATCCCGGGAATTTGGTAGCGTCCTTTTTTAGGAAAATACGTGCCCGCAAAAAAGGGCTTCTTGTCCGGCGTCATTACAATGGTCAGCGGCCATCCGCCCTGCTGTGTAAAAGCCTGGCACACCGTCATATACACCGAATCGATATCAGGCCGTTCTTCCTTGTCCACTTTGATGGATACGTACTGACGATTTAGCAGCTGCGCTACCTCTTCATCTTCAAATGACTCGTGCGCCATCACATGGCACCAATGGCATGTTGAATAGCCAATGCTTAAAAAAACCGGCTTATTTTCGTTTTGAGCCTTTTTGAAGGCCTCTTCCCCCCAAGGGTACCAGTTGATCGGATTGTAAGCATGCTGCAACAGGTAAGGAGATTTTTCATTGATCAATTCGTTAGGTATTTTGTTTGATAACATGGCCACCACCATTTTTCTTTTATGAATAGTTATTTGAATATTATCTCCATCACGTTTATAGATGATACTTTTAATCGTTAATTCAGTTATTCAATTTAAATCGAATGTGTTATAGATCAATAAATTGTAAACTAAACAACTAGGAAATCCCACCGCATTAATTGAAAATGAAAAAAGTCCATGTATAATAGCCTTCCAATGCCTTAAAGTTCTGTATCGGCGCGAAGATTTCTTTTATGGACTTCACCGATTATCTTATTTATTGATTGATCAAGTATAGTTTTGATTATCTGCATTATTTTCTTGTTACTTGGCCGAAATCAACCCAAACAAAATCACTCGCATGGTTTCCCGCATTTCATGCAGAACCGTGAACCGTGTTGATACTTGGTGCCGCAATACCTGCAAAATGTTTTGTTGAAGGAACCAAGGCCGATGCAAATGTTTAACATTCTTGAAACTTAGATATCCTTTCTTTCACAAACCGGTTGATCCGTGCGTCAATGATTCTTTATTTGTATTCATTCTCCCGTCATTTTTCAATACGTTATTTTTACATCTTTGGGGCACTGAGCGATTATATAATCCTTAATATGATGAAAGTTTTCGGGATACGCATAAATCTGATTTTTTACAAACGGTTCATTCAAATAAATTACGCTTCGCTTCTCTTTGATTTTAATCGATTTAACGTTAGAAAATTTGCTGTACTGGCTCTGTCTGGAAGCGCTCATTAAGCCTGCTCCGGCAGTTGAAAGGCTCCCGCCGGCAAGTCCCATAAGAAGTGATAAAAGTCCCAATGCCTGCGCTTTGCTGTATTGCTTTTTTAATTGAATATGATGTATCCCCTTTTTATCCATTTTAAACAACACGTAATATTTTCCTTTATAAAGCAAAGCGATTAATGCATAGGCTGCGGCCAGCAATACGGTTAAAATCCCTGCGCCAATCAAAGATAGCGAAAATGCGACTTTCAAAGCTTCGATGAAACCGTCTCCATCAATCAGCGTTAAAAAAAACATAAATAATGCAGGTATACAGCACGCGATCAGCATAATCTTCATACCGCTGATAAAAATCGTCGGATTTTTCCATAACGAAAATTCATACATCCAACGGTGGTTATCCTGAGCGTCATGAAACGATTCATAATCTCCGTTTTCTTGCCTTTGGCCGGTTTCGCTGTTGATGTCCGCATCGTCCTGCAGCCGGGCACCGCAGTCTTTACAAAAAATCGAATCTTTTTGCGATTCAGTTCCACACTTTTTACAATACATGGTCTTGGTCCTCCTGCTTGGTAATAAAACTAAAGTAGTAATATGATAATACCATAATATGGCATAAATATTCAATTTATTTTTATGCGACAACATAATAACTAAAAATATAAGTCAAACGGATTTGCATTAATTCAGAACGAAATCAGCATTTTTGTCAGTCCGCTGAGCTCATGAGGAGTCAGTCATGAATAAATGCTACCTTTATTGCCTGACCTTTAACATACAGTTTTACATTGTTGCAGTCGAAAGAAGATTACTTATTAATTTAGTAAAGTTTTTTTTAGACTTTAAAAAAATAAGCTGACAGATTTTTCATTTACAGAAACATTTTACAATATTTATGAAATATCTTGATTTATGGCACAAGATATAGTATGATTAATCAAATATAATAAGAATTAGCACATAACAAAGGAAAGCGGTGCAAAACCGTTACAGTTTCTTTGCTACTGTAAGGAGAAGAATGCCACTGTCAGTCATTGGGTAACCGAGAAGGCTGATGGAAATTGGGCTCTCCAAGTCAGGATATTTTGTTATGGATGCATTTCTAAGCTTCAAAGAAGGCTGATGAAGATAATATTTTATTTTTGTTTGCTTTGGGACCTTCTTTGAGGAGGCCCAATTTTTTTTGATGAGGTTAGATATATGGAAGATAAGTTAAAAAAATCATTTTGTCCTTCATGGTGCCCCAAAAACATAGCTTACTGCAATTATGAATGTGAAAATGAAGATTTCAGAAATAAATACGCACCCAATTTCAGCGATTCGATGAATACACAAAAATTGCTTGAGCGGCTTCAGGAGAGTGCAAAGATTTTCAGCTTACGGCAGCTGAAGATCCAGCTTGAAATCGAATCGGCATCCTTATGCCCCAAAGGCATATTGGATTCCTCGATGCTTCATTCCGTCAATAATGTAAAGACTATGATCCAATTGAAGGAAACTGAACAAGTCGATGAAATTTTACCGGTTGATGAAAACAGATTAAAAGAATTTGAAAAGGATCTGTGTGCATATATGGAAACCTACGCGCCCAATCAAACAAAATTGATGACGTATGTCCTGCTGATATCCATTTATTTGACATTCATTTTGAAAATGCCTCTTCACTATACAGGGACCAAAATGGACGATAAAAACGAGATTTATTTTGACGGTGAAAAATATCGCTGCCCTGTAAAAAATCAATATATAACGGATGAGCATTCCCTGTGCCGATATTGCGTTGCGCTTCCTTACAAAGCTAAACGCAATACTGAACATGCTCATTACAACGATTATTTGATGAACGAAATCCGTTAATCTTTTAAAAAAACAGTAATATCATATAAAAGGAGTTCATATGAGTACGACCTATTTTTGCAACAACAGCTGCGATTATTTTCCATGCCACGAAGGCATCAAAAAAGAAAATTTCAGCTGTATGTTTTGCTATTGTCCTTTATATGCCCTTAAAGATCAATGCGGCGGAAATTTTTCCTATACCGATTCCGGAATCAAGGATTGCAGCAATTGCCTATTGCCTCATGAAAGAAAAAATTATGATCTTATGCTCCAACGGATCATGCTTCTGATTGAAATAACCCGAAAGCAAACAGAGGCCAGCGCCGTTTAAACAAAAGGTATCAATTATTCCGTTTCATCAGCGTATCGATTTCTCTTAAATCACTCATCGCGGGCATGGCTCCGTTTTTTGTGGTAGCGAGCGCCCCCGCGGCGTTGCTGAAATTTAACAAATTTAATAGTTCATCGGCAGAACCGAAGGATATGCCTTCTGAAATGATCCTATAAAGAAGCGCGCCCATAAAAGCGTCTCCGGCGCCGGTCGTATCGATGCTTTCCACTTGATATGCGGGAACATCCAGTTTGATATCGCCGGCTCTGCATCGGCATCCGGCGGCGCCCATCGTCACGGCAAGGAGTTTAAATTCATATTTCATGCAAAGCTCCTCCATCGCTTGTTCGATATCCTTTTGTCCCGACAAAAATAACAGTTCTTCATCGGATATTTTTACGATATCGGCGTATTCCATGCCCGTCAGCATCATTTCTTTTGCCAGCGAAAGATCTTCCCATAGCATTTTTCTTAAATTGGGATCGTAGGAAATCAATAAACCGTTTTGTTTTGCGAAACGGACGGCGCTAAGCGTCGCGCTTCTGGAAGGCTCATCCGTTAAAGATACCGAACCGAAGTGTAATATTTTGCTTGATTTTATCACGTCAAAATCGATGTCTTTCTCAGTTAGGTTGATGTCGGCGGAATTTTTTCGGTAAAAGGAAAAGCTTCGTTCTCCAATGTTATTTAAGGAGATGAAAGCGAGCGTAGTGGGATAATGCCGGCTTAACAGAAAACATGACGTATCGATCTTATATTCGGCAAGCGTGGATTTTAAAAATCCGCCGAAAGCATCATCGCCCGCTTTTCCGATAAAAATCGTTTTTAAACCCAGCTTGGCTGCTTGTGCCAGCACATTGGCCGGAGCTCCGCCGGCAAAGCCTTCATATTTAAGCGTTTGATTTTTTATTGAAACAAAATCGATCAGACATTCTCCAACAGCGGCAATATCATACATAGCTAACTCCTTAAAACGGTATAGGTAGCAGAGATAAGTAAATTATACCATCGATTTTAATCCGATTCATTTAATTTAACTAATTGAAAACAACAAAAAAAGGGCTTCATTAGCTGCACAAAGCCCTCTGATTTTAATTATCGGTGAAAGTAAAAAGTCTGATCTGAACTGTTTTCGACTACTTTTGTTTTAATAGGGGTCGGTTCTTCTTCCATATCAAAGATATCTTCAAGTTCAAATTCATTTATTTCAAGCTCATCGACCTTATCCGCAACAGGTTCATCCTGTTCATAGATATCACCGACCGTGTATTTTTTTCTGCGCATGATTTATCCTCCTGTCTTATTTATATAGTATGGAAAACCTCTATTTATGCAAATGAAACTTTTCGCTTCACCTATTCAAATAGGAATTTTAATCGACCTCTGCTTGAATTTATTAAATCTGTTAATTTCTATAGTAGATCAATGTTATAATAGATGCATAAATCAAGGGGTGAAGTACGTATGGCAAAAACCGATTTTAAATGCATGAAAGACTTAGATTTATTTTCTTCCTTAAACGAAGAAGAAAAAAAAAGGATTGTGCAGTTAGCCAAAAGCAGATATTTTAAAAAGGGCGAAATGCTTTTTTCCGAGGGCGAGCCTCTGAACGCGATTTACCTTATTTGTTACGGTCAGGTATGGATCACCAAAATTTCGGAAGGCGGGAAGGAAATCATTCTTGATATTTTGGATGCGGGCGGAATTATAGGCGAAAATACGTTTTTGGAAGAACTGGAATGCAACATCAACGCCCGTGCCGAGCAGGACACCATGGTTTGCATCTGCGACACAAATGATCTTTATGAGCTGCTGAAAAATACCGACATCGCCGTAAAGCTGATTAAAAGTCTATCCCAAAAAATCAATCAATATTCCAACAATATCGCCGATTTGTCTTTTTGCGATGTGCGGGAAAGAGTATTAAATTTGATCAAACGCCTTTCAGAAAAATACGGCATAAAATACGGGGATGGGTTATTGTTAAGTTTTTATATCAGCCATGACGAAATTGCGCAAATGGTGAATGCTTCCCGGGTAATGGTGACCAATGTGATCAAAAGCCTGAAAGAAGAAGCCTATATCGATGTTATAGACCGGAGATTTTTATTGTTTGATTCGGCTTTTGCGATAGGCGCTTAGGAGTTGTTTATAAGTATTGTAAATAAAAGCGTTTTGGTAAAACAGTTTACTGAAAACGCTTTTGTTTTTTATTATAATTAGAACATAAAAAAGAGGAGGTAATCATAAATGAGCGTAAAAGAAGAAATCAGAAGCCAAATCGAAGGCGCATTAAAAGGGGCATCTTTCCCCATCGAAACACCCGAAGCATTGCTTGCGGCATTCCCGAACGGTGCCGAAACGACCTGCAAAAGCGGTGATCTGGTGATCAAAGCCGGAGATGCCGGTAAAGTGCTTACCGCTGAATACTTCAGCAGAAGCCGTTGCAGAAACCATTGTCACACGCGCCGGTCTTTAATTACTGCCATCCTTACTCGGTGAAGCTGAAATCCTCTTTAAAAATGCCTGCAAAGGCATTTTTAATTTTCAAAAATATACAATAGAAGCCAATAAAATTTCATTATGAAGACAATGCGCATAAAATAAAACATCGCTCCGTCAAGCCCTGTTAATGCATGCAATGCTGTGAGAATATTCAGAACAATAAAACGAGATACAGTATGGATTAATTTGCGGCGTGTTTTAACAGCCTAATTTATTACAGCAAAAGAAATGTTAATTACCTGCAACACTGAGGCCCAGTTTCAAAACTGTAGCATGGAACATCGTGTCAACCAGAAAGCCCTGCATTATGCAGCCCTATATAAATTTCTTTTTTGGGTAATAGGTTCCGCCAAATACAATTATGATATACTACTTGTTGCAAATATGGTAAAATAGAGTAAATCATTAGAACGTGAGGGAACCGATGAATTTTATCAAATTCGAAAAACAAAATCATGTCGCAGTCTTAACCATTGACAAGCCGGCAACCTATAACGCGCTGGATATGGAGATGCTCAATGAGCTGACGGAAGCGGTCGCTGCCGCGCAGGAGGATGAAGACATCTATGTGCTGGTGCTCACCGGAGCGGGTAAAGTGTTTGTATCCGGAGCCGATATCAAGGAAATGTCAACAAAAACTCCCTTGCAGGCCAGAGAACTATCTAAAAAAGGTTCGGAACTGTTCAGAAAGATCGAGCTGATGGAAAAACCGGTGATTTGCGCCGTTAACGGGCACGCGCTGGGCGGCGGATGCGAAATCGCCATGTGCTGCGATATCCGTATTGCCAATGAAAAAGCAAAATTCGGCCTTCCCGAAGTAACCTTGGGCATTACGCCCGGTTTCTCAGCAACGGCAAGACTGCCCCGTCTGATCGGGACGGCGAAGGCAAAGGAATGGATATTTACCGGCAAGATCGTTACCGCGAAGGAAGCGATGGATGCGGGTCTGGTCAATGCCGTCTGCGCGCCGGAAGCGTTGATGGAGGAAGCCATGAAAATGGCAGGACAGATCGCGGCCAATTCTCAGTCGGCAGTCCGTTTGTGCAAAAATCTTTTAAACCGTTCAACCGAGACGGATATCGACACCGCCATCGATTTTGAAGTCAATACCGAAGCGATCGCTTTCGGTTCTCCCGATCAGATTGAGGGCATGACCGCTTTCATCGAAAAAAGAAAACCGAATTTCATATAAATGCACATTCAGCATCATGAATGGAGCTGAAATATGGATACAAAAAGCCGTCTTATGGACTTTTTTGAAGCAGAAAATAAAAGAGATTGGGCAACCTACCGAAAATTTCTTGCTGCGGATGTTGTCTGGACACTGCATGCCAACCATGTAAAAACGGTTTGCGGGATAGATGAATATATCAGCACGATCATCGGTGCATATAAAAATCATAACCAAACTTTTATATGCGAAGCTTTATATCAAAAAGAAGAGGGCAATCGGATCATAACAATCCTCAAAAACGATCTGGGAGAACGCTCCTGTGACATTTTTGAATTTAAAGATGGTCTCATCTATAGAGAGTATGAATTTATCATCGGATAAGTGATTCGATAATAAGGATTAATAAAACACCTCATTTGAAATGAGGTGTTTTATCGGTTTGAAAAGATGTTTTTTACATATATTTGATCACGCATTCACCTTCCACAAGCACCACGCCGTCCTGATTGGTCGCCGTATTCTTGTAGGTGATGATCTGTTTGTCCTCGCGGATCTTTACGATTTCGATATTGGCGGTGATCGTATCGCCGATCCTTCCGGGAGCTTTAAAGTTCATGGTATGTCCCAGATAAGCGCCTTGAAAATACTGCGCTCCGGCGGCTCCCATGATCGATTCTATCAGCAGTCCGTGAATGATGCGGCCTTTAAAAAAACTTTTTTTGGCGATCTCTTCATTGATGTGAAGTGGATTGAAATCTCCCGTGATTCCGGCAAACATCACCACGTCTGTTTCGGTGACTGTTTTGCCCCAGCTGAAGGTGTCGCCTACTTTATAATCTTCAAACTTTTTAGCCATCGTTTACCCTAAATAAATCTGCGGTCAACGACCAGCTCTTTGTTTTCTTCCATCTGCTTGATTTCTTCATCGGAATATCCCATTTCTTTTAAGATCGCGGGACCGTCCTGACCAAGCTGCGATGCTTCATTGTATTCGGGCAGGCCAACGGAATCAATGCTAAAGGGCAGGCGCACCAATACGCGTTCGTTGCCGGTCGTATACGGCATTTTGTAGAAGAAGTCATTGGCCCATGCCTGTTCATCCACCAGAATTTCTTCCCATGTGTAAGCAACGGAATGCGGGATATCGGCTTCCACAAGGATCTTGTCCCATTCGGCGGCTGTTTTCTTTCCGAAAGCCTCCCAAATGACGTCATAGACTTCGCAAGCCAATTTCTTTTCGGATAATACGGCCATTTTGCTGTAAATGGGATGATCGATCAAATCTTCTCTTTCAATGATCTTCATGAACTTATTATAGAAGAGATCGTACGGCGGCATACTGAGCTGAACAAAACGTTCATCGCTCGATTTATAAGCCACGTTGAAAGGATTGGTATTGAATCTGCGGTCGATCGGATACACTTCGCCGAGTCCTTCGTACTGAGCGGCCATAATCATCAATGCCTGCGTATAGACAGATGCGTGGTAAAGATTGCAGGATACTTTATCGCCTACGCCCGTTTTCTGCGCCTTAAACAATGCGATCATAATGCCCGTGCAAAGCATCATCGCGGATTGAAGGTCGCCGAGGCCGGGAATTGTGTTAAACGGAACGGTGCCTTTTTGATACAAGGTGCCTAGCAAGCCGCCGCGTCCGAAAAATGCCGTAAAATCATATCCCGGCAGATCCTTGTCCGGTCCTTTGGAGCCGTAACCGGTAAAGGTGCCGTAAATGATCTTGGGATTGACTTTTTTCATGTTTTCATAATCGAGATTTTGGCGTTCCAGCGCATCGTCTCTCCAGTTGGTGACGAAGATGTCGGCTTCGCTGATAAGTTTATCGAACACTTCGCGCGCTTTGGGGGCTTTTAAATTGAGCGCAATATCTTTTTTGTTGGCGTTGAGGTAATCATAGGTGGTGTTTTCTCTGAGAGATGCCGAACGTCCTTCCGATGCGCCGTTGTAGCGGATCAGATCGCCTGCGGGGGATTCCACTTTAATAACTTCGGCGCCGTAATCGGCCAGGATTCTGGCGACCATCGGTACAGCCACAAATGTGGACATGTCGATAACTTTGATACCTTCTAATGGTTTTTTGGGATCCATAATTTCCTCCGTAAAATTATATTTTTAACTATTGGAATTAAAAGGAAGATATTGCCGACAATCTTTCGGCGGCCGCTTTCTGTAAAGAGGGCAGTTGGATCTTTCCGCTGGCGGTCAGCGGAAATTCTTTCATGAATAAAATATATTTCGGCTGTTTGAGTGAAGAGAGTTTATCTTCGGTATGCTTAAGGATCTCTTGCTCGGATGCAGCGCAGCCGTTTTTCAAAACTACACAGGCGCAGATCTCTTCCTGATAGGTTGCGTCTTCGACGCCGATGACTTTGACCTGGCTGACACAGCTTAGTTCCAATATTACTTCTTCAATTTCAAAAGGCGCGATATTTTCTCCGCCGCGTATGATCATTTCTTTGATGCGCCCGTCGATATGCAGATTTTCATCCTCGTCGATAAAACCGACGTCTCCCGTATGCAGCCATCCGCTTGGGTCGATGGTTTTGGCGGTTTCCTCAGGCATTTTATAATAGCCCTGCATCACATTATAGCCGCGCACACAGATTTCGCCGGACATACCGCTGCGAAGCTCTGCTCCGGAATTGATGTCTATGATCTTGATTTCAACATGCTCCATCGCTCTGCCCACGGTATTGGCGCGCACCTCAAACGAATCGTCGGGAAGCGAAAAGGTCACCGAGGGAGAAGCTTCGGTCTGTCCGTATGACACCATGATGTCTTTAAACAGATATTCCGCGATATGGATATACGTCTTCTCCGGACAAATGGAACCTGCCACTTCACCCTTGGTTAGGGTATTGTATACGATTCCATGCGTCTGCGCGTAATCAGCAAGGTAGATGAGCATCGTGGGAACACCGCTGAATGCCGTGCAGCCTTCGTGTAAAATGACTTCGGATACAGTTTCTGTCTGATAATACTGAACCAGATCGATCTCGCATGCCGCATGCACGCAGGCTAGTATGCATCCCGAAAGACCGAAGGAATGCGATAGCGGAACCGCCACGCAGAATTTGTCCAAAGAGTCAAGATACATGCTCTCGCTGATGCCTCGGGAGTTGTTTACAAGATTAAAATGACTGAGCATCACGCCCTTGGACCGGCTTGTTGTGCCGGAAGTAAAGAAGATGCCCGCCGTATCCTGCGACGTAACGGACTCGCTTATGTATGTTTTTTGTCCGCACATTGAAGCGGCTTCATGAAGCTTCGGATAAGAAACAACCTTTTCCCCGATGCTGTAAACGGCTTTCAGTTTGTGATTAACAAAAGACTTGTCGTTTTCCATTTGCCGGCAGATCGCTTCGGTATCCACATCTTTTAGTGGATCACCGATCAACAGATATTCAACATCGGCATAGCCGATGAGATATTCAAGCTCCGCCAGTTTTACATTGGGGTTGATCAAAACGGATATCGCGCCGATTTTTGCTATCGCGAAAAAGGCGATGATCCATTTGATTGAATTGTAAGACCAAATGGCCGCATGCGTACCTTTGCCAATACCAAGCAAAAGCATCATTTCGGCCGTTTGATCGATCTCGTTTTTTAATTGTTCCCATGTCAGCTTGGATTCTTTGAATTTAACCGCAGTATGTGCGGGATAGCTTTCTGCGTTTTTTATGATCATATCGTACAGACAAGTTTGTGTTAATTCCATGAATCCTAGACCTTGCGGGCCAAGCCCGCGTATACCTTTCTACAGGTTGTCGATCAACATCGGGATGATCGTATAAAGGTCCCCAACGATTCCGTAATCGGCAACTTCAAAAATCGGCGCATTTTCATTTTTGTTAATGGCAACGATGATATCCGAATTCTGCATGCCAGCCAGATGCTGGATGGCGCCTGAGATGCCGCACGCAAAGTAAACGGTCGGCTTTACGGTGGTGCCGGTCTGACCGACCTGGAAGGAATGATCAATCCAGCCTTCGTCCACGGCTGCGCGGGAAGCGGCCACAACGCCTCCGAGTTTATCGGCTAACTTCTGAAGCAGCGCGAAGCCTTCCTTATTGCCGAGGCCTTTTCCGCCTGCGACGATAAAGTTTGCATCGGTGAGGGAAACGAAATCCTTTGCGGATTTGACGATTTCTACGACTTTCGTACGGATGTCGCTTTCCGCCATTGCGGGTTTTACATTGATGATCTCGCCCTTATAAGCTTCATCCTTGGCTGCCTTTTCCATAACGCCCGGGCGGACCGTAGACATCTGCGGTCGGTGTTTGGGGCATACGATGGTGGCCATGAGATTGCCGCCAAAAGCGGGGCGGGTCTGTTTAATCTTTTTGTCTTCGGGATCGATCTCCAGCTTTGTGCAGTCAGCCGTAAGACCCGTATCCACGCGCGCGGCGATTCTCGGCGCCAGGTCGCGTCCGATGTGGGTTGCGCCCAAAAGCACGATCTCGGGCTTGTATTCGTCGATCATGTCGCTGATGGCTTTGGTATATCCGTCCGTCGTAAAATTCTTAAGCAAAGGGGACTGATATAAGTATACCTTATCTGCGCCGTAAGTTATCAGTTCTTTTGCAATTTCTTCAACATTTTCACCCAAAAGCACAGCGCAAAGCTCGCAGCCGATCTCACCGGCAAGCTTTTTGCCTTCGCCAAGCAGTTCTACAACTACGCTGAGGAGTTTATTGTCGCGCTGTTCGGCAAAAACCCAAACATTTTTGTACGCGCTGATATCTTTTTCCGCTTTCTTTTCTTCGATCTTTTCTATCGCATTAAATTTGCAGGTTTCAACGCATACGCCGCAAAGCGTGCATTTGTCGTTGATGACCGCAATCTTGTCGACCATGTCGATTGCGTCGAAAGGACAGGCCTTTACGCAAAGCGTGCATCCTTTACATTTTTCTCTGATTATATTGATTGACATCTTCTATCCTCCCTTAGATCAAATGTTTTTGCTTTAATTCTGAAAAAAGTTCCTTGACCATTTCAGAAGGCGTTCCGGTCAACATTTTGCCTTTGCCCTTGGGCGCCGGCGTAAAGGATCTGAATACCTGCGTCGGGGATGCTTTTAAGCCGACTTCGGCTTCCGATACATCCAGATCGTTGAGCGTCCAGATCGTGGTGCCTTTTTCATAGGCTCCCATAATTCCGGCTATGGTCATATATCTGGGTTCGTTAAGTTCTTTTACGGCAGTTAAAAGCACGGGCGCTTTTACGCTGATCAGTTCATAGCCGTCTTCCAGCTGTCTTTGCACGATAATTTCATCGCCTTTGAGTTCGAACGCCTGCACGTAGGTCACCTGCGGGATATGGAGTCTTTCGGCGATCTGCGGGCCTACCTGGGCGGTGTCGCCGTCAATGGCCTGTCTTCCCGCAAATATGATATCATAATTGCCGATCTTGCGGATAGCGGCGGCCAGCGTATTGCTGGTTGCCCATGTGTCCGCTCCGGCAAACGCGCGGTCGGATAATAAGATCGCATCATCGGCGCCCATGGCAAGACATTCTTTAAGCATGGTGATCGCCTGATTGGGGCCCATCGTCAATACGGTTATTTTTGTGGAAGGATCCTTGTCCTTTATTTTTAAAGCTTCCTCCAAGGCATTCGCGTCATCCGGATTAAGAATGCTGGGTACGCCTTCTCGGATCAGAGTGCCCTTAACCGGATCGATCTTGACTTCATTGGTATCGGGAACTTGTTTAACACATACGATAATATTCATCAGTGAGTCTCCTTATTTTAATAGAATGCCTGAAATAACCATTTGCTGCACTTGTGAAGTTCCTTCATATATCGGAAGCACGCGCACATCTCGGTACAATCTTTCGATGGTATAGTCTTTGATATAGCCATAGCCGCCGTGGATCTGCAGTGCCTTGCCAACGATTTCAACAGCCGCTTCAGCCGCATAATATTTGGCCATAGCCGCTTCTTTGGTGCTGTCTTTTTTCATATCGATCAAATATGCCGCATTGTAAACGAGCAGCTTTGCTGCCGAAAGCTTGGTTTCCATATCCGCAAGCATAAATTGGATTGCTTGGAACTGGGCTAAGCTTCTGCCGAACTGTTTTCTTTCCTTCGCATATTTAACGGCTTCATCCATTGCAGCCTGCGCGATACCGATCGCCTGCGAAGCCACGCCGATTCTTCCGAGATCCAGCGACTTCATCGCAGTGGTAAAGCCTTTGTTGATTTCTCCCAGCATTTCGCTTTTATGGACTCTGACGTTTTCCAATATAACGTCGCTTGTCGCACAGCCGATCATGCCCATTTTATCTTCGGGCTTTCCGCAGGAAACGCCCTCCTGCTTCATATCAACGATAAAGGTCGAAATTCCGCGTGTGCCGGCTTTCATATCCGTTTTTGCAAAAACAATGGTATAATCCGATATCGGAGCGCCGGTAATAAAAGTTTTTCTTCCGTTTAGGATATAATAATCACCGTCTTCAACAGCGGTGGTTGCCAATGCGCCCGCATCGCTCCCTGCGCCGGGTTCTGTAAGACCGAACGCAAACATTTTTTCGCCGCTGATGAGGGGTTTAAGATATTTTTCCTTCTGCTCGGGCGTGCCGACCAGATAAAGCGGCGTGCCGACCAAGGAATTGGGGCCCGAAACATAAATGCTCGCAACGCCCGATTTTCTTGCGATTTCCTCTACAATGATGGCATAGGCTCTGCAGTCGGCTCCGCCGCCGCCGAGTTCTTTGGGCATCTTGATTCCCCAAAAACCGAGTTTACCCATTTTGTCCAATAATTCCTGCGGAAAAATTTCCGTTTTGTCGATTTGATCGGCAACCGGAGCAATTTCTTTTTCTGCGAAATCACGTGCCATTTTTCTGATCATTTCGTGTTGTTCTGTAAACACCATCTTTGATTCTCCTTACTTTTCATCCAGTATTACCTTGATCGTAGGAATTTGTTTAGTCGCAGGGTGTTTGATTTTGGGGCGATCCTTAAATCAAACGGCACGGTCATCGTATATCTTCTGCTAAAATTTAATGCAAATTGAATTTTATGTTTGTTTTATGCCACTCGCGAAGATATAATAAGCATATACGATTAAACAAATTTTTTACTAGTAAAACAATTAAATGATACAAGTTTTATCTAAAATTGTCAATAGATTTTCAGCTGAACAATTATGGAATAATTGAGCTGATGGATATTATTTTTTAAATTTTGTATAAGGCTTATGCAGTGATGAACGGGAGAATTATGAGACAGTATCGATCGACGCCCGAAATGAAAAAACGAATTTTGGAAGCCGCCAAAAAATTATTTTATGACCAAGGATATACGGACACCTATTTAGAGCAGATCGCAAAGGATTGCGGCATCAGCAAGCAATTGATCACCTATCATTTTCAGACTAAATCCAATCTGGCAAATGAGGTTTTAAAGGACTATTTAAAGGAACTGAAAAATACCATCATTGAGAAGATCTATTTTAATTTGGGTGAATATAACGTACGCTACAGCACGGCGGTCGATTTTCAGCTTATGCTGCGCATGTATCGGGATGATGCCAAGGCCTACCGGTTTTACAAGGAACGCCTCAACGGAAATTTTGACGATATATTTTCAAACCCCACATTAAACTTATATAAATTACATAACCGGCAATATAAGTTAAACATCAACAACGACATGGACGAAATCACCATGATCACCTATGCGGCGTTTGCATCCAACGAAGCTTTGATCACAGCCTATTTCAGCGGCAAGATCAATTGCACGTTCGAACAGTTCAGCGATTATACCACCGCTCTGCAATTTAGGCTCATGCGCGTGGATGAAAAGGAAATCGATAAGATCCTTACCGAAAGCAAGAAAATTATCGATAAGCTGGATTATTCCTTCGGCCCGTATTTTAAGATTCTTTAATGTGGCAAACGATTGCGTATTAATTGCTATCTTTTATATTTATAGTTTTATTGGCAAGGGGAAATTTGCATTGCAAAAAAGATATATTGTAATAATGATAATTTTTGTTTTACTGCTATCATCGCTTATATATTTTTATTTGCCGCCATCAATCAGTGGCGAAAAGAAACTCTTTTATCCTGAAGTGACTGCCCAAGAATGCGACGATGATGATCAAAAAGCGGCTAAAATGCTGATGGAACGGTATCTTTCTCATTATACCGGCAAAGAAATCCCTAAAAGCAGCCGGATAAAAGAATATAAAATAAAAAGCGTGAAGGTTATGGATATGGAAGATGATGTGAGTACGCCATACAAAGACCTTTACTTTATGGCAGATTATGACATACGCACTTATCGCGCTTCTGTTTGGTACGCCGGAAACGGTGAAACCGGCAAAAACGGCTGGATCAATGATAAATGCGCCTGTATAATTTTCCGTAAAGAAAATGATGTTTATAGGATCGAAAGTATCGGTACGGGGTTTTAAGTAACAAACTAAAAGAACGGCAGAAATATATCCGCCGTTCTTTTATATATCCAAAGGAGAATTCAGCCGATGCAGCGGCTGTAATTGGGAGGTTAAATTAAACATGATTTTTTGCCTTATAACAGCCCGTTTTCCGCTCCCCAACGGAAAACGGGTTGTCTTCGGCCTGTTTTACCGCAATGTCAAAACGGCAAAACAACAGAAGGATAATTAGGAGGACTATATTAATCTAATGGCAGATTAACCGAATTAATGAGCTTCGGGTAATAAAAAAAGTTTCCGTTGACGGAAACCGCAAATGACTCTTCAATGTAATAAACATTAAAAATTAACCATTCACCTGCTTCCCCCGAAGCGCTGGAATTATACAAAAGAAAAGTTTCCTGACTTTTTGAGATACTAACGTGGCAGATCTTCCCAAATCGATCGGTTTCAGTGGTCTGCCCGAGATATTCTCATTACAGTAGCGAGGGAGCTGTTACGGAATAACCGTATTCCTTTTTACTTCTGCATATAGATATTTTATTTTCAAATGGCACAACATTTAGTTGTTGACTTATTATACTTGATACCGAGGATAAAATCAAGAGTATTTACAAAAAAAATTATGTTTACTATATATAATTACACTTAAAGTTATTTGAGAAATTATTCTTGTTTTCGACGGAACCTCTTGTCTTGCTCTCAGTTTTTCGTATCTTATTCATAATTTTTTGACCTTTTTAAGCTTCATGTAAAAGTTATTGACTTGACTGCTTAAAAATGAGATTTAAAACATATTTTTAAAACAATTTCTTCCATAACGGTTTTTTTTCATTTATAATATCTAATTACAAGGCTCAAATAGCTTGACATACAATCCAATTAAATGTAAAATATTATGGCATATCAACGTATAATTCGAAAGGCGGGTGGTAAAAATGAAAAGAACCTTCAAGCCCAATAATCATAAAAGAAAAAAGAATCACGGATTTATGGCAAGAATGGCAACGCCGAGCGGCCGCAGGGTTTTGGCGCGCAGAAGACGTAAAGAACGAAGCACGCTGTCAGCGTAATTCCAATCGGAAAAGGCTTTATTTTATTTCGTTAAAGCTGCGCGAGCAGCTTTTTTTGTGATATGGTTTGGTTGAATGCTGCAGATGCCGTTTACTGCGAAGGACGTGGAAATATGATCGAAATGATCAAAAAAAACAGAGAATTTAAAATGATCTACAATCAAGGCAAAAGCATCGCAGATTCCAATCTGGTTTTATACTGCCGGCCTTCGGAGAACCGCCGCCGTTTTGGAATAACGGTTTCTTCCAAAGTAGGCAACAGTGTTGTCAGAAATAAAATAAAACGACAAATTAAAGAAATATTGCGAATAAATGATGCAGTTATATCCGATGGTTATGATATAATTTTCGTTGTGAGAGTCAGGTGCAAACATGCCGATTTCAATAAAATCAAGGAATCCGTTTTTCATTTGCTCAGAAAATCGAATCTGCTGCTTTCAGCGGCTGATTTTGTCTGAGAGGCTTTGATATGAGCACGATATTCATGTTGCTTATCCGGTTGTATCAGAAAATTATCTCCCCTTTGCTGGGACCTCACTGCCGATTTTACCCTACCTGCTCACAATACAGTTATGAAGCATTTCAAAAATACGGTTTTTTTAAGGGTTTCTATCTGTCCTTTAAACGGATTATCCGTTGTCATCCATTTAATCCGGGCGGATACGATCCCGTACCATAATAACGGAGGTAAAAATGAATTTTTTATACCAAATTTTCGGAAGCATCTTAAGACTGATCTACGACTTTGTTCAAAGCTACGGATGGTCGATCGTCTTATTTGCTGTATTTGCAAAAATCATCATGATTCCCTTGTCCATCAAGCAGACTAAATCAATGCAAATGATGAAAGTGATCAATCCGAAGCTTCAGGAACTGCAAAAAAAGTATGCTTCAAACAAAGAAAAACTCAACGAAGAAACAACCAAGCTTTATCAGCAGTATAATTATAATCCGTTGAGCGGATGCCTTCCTTTGCTGATACAATTCCCCATTATCATCGGTTTGTTCGGCGTATTGAGAGAACCCGCAAAATGGGTATTTACCGCTGCGGAATACGCAAACGTCTCCCAGCAATTTTTGTGGATACAAAATCTTACCCTGTCTCCGTTTGATGTTTATAAAGCTGACGGATTTTCCCTTATTTTTATCCTCTCATTGATCATACCCGCTGTCTCCGTTATTTTAACGGTCGTTCAGCAGAAACAAACGACTCAGGCGGGCCCCAACAATCAAAAGGGCATGCAGCTCTTTATGACCGCTTTTATCGCTTACGTAGGCTTTACATTCAGCCAGGGTCTCGCTATCTACTGGACGCTTCAGACCGCTCTGGGATTAGTGCAAAATTGGGTCCAGGATAAATATTTTGCGCCGGTGTTGCCGGACGTTAAAGGCGGCGGTAAATAAAATGAAAACAGTAACAGCAAAAGGAAAAAGCGTAGAAGAAGCGATTCAAAACGCGCTTGAAGAACTTGGGACTACCATCGATAAAGTTACGACCAAAGTGATCGACATTCCCGGCACCGGTCTCATCGGCATGTTCGGAAGCCGTTTTGCTAAAGTTGAAGTGACCGTCAATGATGATAACAGCGAAACATGTAAGCAATTTCTTAGCGATGTTTTCAAGGCCATGAATTTGGAAGTGGGAATTTCCACGAAATATGAAGATGAAATGCTGTTGGTCGATCTTGATTGCAATGATACGGGCGTATTGATCGGCAGGCGCGGACAAACCCTTGATTCTCTCCAATATCTGACAAGCCTTGTTGTCAACAAAACGCAGGATCAATATACCCGCGTTAGCCTCGATGTCGAAAACTACCGCGAAAAGCGTAAAAGCGCGCTGCAAGACCTTGCCGACAGGATCGCATCCAAAGTGCAAAAAACAAGGACGAAATATGTGCTGGAACCCATGAATCCGTACGAACGGCGCATCATTCACGCTGCGCTCCAAAATTATAAAAATATAACGACCTATTCCGAAGGCGAAGAGCCGTTCAGACATATTGTGATCGAATATAAACGAGAAGGCTGATTACAAGTCCGCAGCGATGCGGACTTTTTTAATTGTATTTAATTGATGTAAAGATTGTATTTAATTGATGTAAAGCTTGATTCGCCAGAAAGGAAATACTAATATTTATAAAAGGATATTACGGAAATACGGAGAATAATTCTTATGAAAAAACTGGTATTGGCTTCCAAATCCCCCAGAAGGCACGAACTTGTCCAATTGCTCGGTGTTCCGTACGAGATCATTACGGCGGATACGGATGAATACATCGACCCATCCCTGTCTCCGGTGCAAAACGCGGTGCAAACGGCGCGCGGGAAGGCGCAGGCGGTTATTGACAGTTTAAAGGGACACGGCGATAGCGTTGTAATGGGGATCGATACGATCGTTGTGCAAGGGAATGAAATTTTGACAAAGCCGAAAGATAGAGAAGACGCACGGCGGATATTGTGTTTGTTATCAGGGAAAAGCCATGCGGTGCTCAGCGGCGTGTCTTTGATCGGCGATGATCAGACCGTGGAGTTTTGCGAAACATCCTATGTTGACTTCAACGAACTGAGTAAAAACGAATTGGAAGCCTATTTAAAAACCGATGAGCCTTATGATAAAGCGGGCGCGTACGGGATTCAGGGAACAGCGGGCCTTTTTGTAAAAGCCATTCACGGCTGCTATTTTAATATTATGGGATTTCCCCTCAGTGCGGTATACGGCGCTTTAAAGGATCAATTCGGCTTTGATTTTACTTGGGGAAGCCATCTATGAGGTGAACGTTATGGATCATGTGGATCAAACCATCGTCGCATCCATCAGGGACAAAATGATAAAGGACGGGATTCAGACCTTATATGACGAAGAATTGATCTCACTGATCATTAAACAAGGGGATGAAACCAAAGATGTGCTCACGCTGTCTAAAAACCTCCTTAAACGGTACGCAACGCTTCAAGAGCTTATTACGGCGCCCATACTGCAGCTGATACGTGAAAACAGAGGCTTAAACGAATTAAAAGCAGCAAGCTTAAAAGCTTCGCTTGAGCTCGGCAAACGTGCTTATAAAAAAACGCCCTCGTCTGTGATTGTATCGGAACCGGAGGACATTGTCGATCTGCTGAAGCCTGATATGAAATTTTTAAGCCAGGAATGTTTTAAAGCCGTGCTGCTCAATACCAAAAACATGGTGATCTGCATCGAAGATATCTCCATAGGCATCATCAATGCCTCGCTGGTCCATGCCAGAGAAGTATTCCGAGCGGCAATCGCGAAAAACGCTTACAGCATCATCTTGGCTCACAATCACCCCAGCGGCGATCCGCAGCCCAGCCAAAATGACAAACAAGTTACCGTCAACCTAAAAAAGGCCGGCGAAATCATCGGCATTAAAGTAATGGATCATATTATTATCGGGGCAGACAACTATTACTCCTTTAATGCCGAAAGCGATTTTTAATTATAAATAAGATCAATCAAACGATCCATCAGTTCTTCTGCATTTGCGCAACAAAGAAGATGTTCAACTTCCTTTTTGGCAAGGGTAAGATCGATGCTCGCTAAAAATTTCTTTATGGCGGGGATCGAAGACGGACTCATACTGAGCGTATCCAATCCGAGCGCGCAGAGTATCAGCGCGCCTTCCCTTGTGCGGGACGCAGCCCCGCAAGTATAGATCAGTTTATGATGTCCTTGAACTTTGTCGATGATATTTTTAATAAAGCTTAAAAATTTTGGTTCAAAGAAATAGAGGGACTGATGCGCCTCACCTCTTTTATAGCCGAAATAATCCGCTGAAAGATCATTGGTCCCTATCGCCGCAAAATCGATCACATCGATCACATCATCGAGCCTCTCGGCAATATCGACCGTCTCAATCATAATTCCCAAACGAATTTTTTTTGCGCCGGGCAAATGATGTTTGATCAACTCATTTTGAACATGTATGATCATTTTTCTTACGGCAATTATTTCATCCTTATACCGCACATTGGGTATAAGCAGATACAAGGTGGAGCTGCAGTATAGATTTAAAAGTGCGCGTATCTGCGTTTCAATAAGACAATTTTTGTCAAAATCAAACACTTCCGATAAAAAGCTCTTTTTTTCAGAAGTAATATCAAATAAACGGTAGATTACGATATCCGAAGCGCAGGCTTTTTTTATTTGAAGGTATTTTGATATCTGTTGATAATACATAGGGATATCCGTATGATCGATAAACAGAAATTCCGTCCTTACCAATCCTGCTCCGTACTTGGAATTTTTGCTTAAATTTTCGGCTTCCTGCAGACTGCTCACATTTCCCATCAGTTTGATGATTTTACCGTCCTTTGTTATGCAGTCCTTTTTACGCTGATTTTTTTCCTCAGAACCAGATAATTCAAGGGGTTCGATTTTATGCCGCGACAAAATAACTTCACCGCTTTCCCCGTCGATCATAGCCCAATCACCTGTTTTTACTTGTTGCAAAATATTATCGACACCGAATACCGCAGGGATGCTCAACGACCTGAGTAGTACCGCACTATGTGAACTTTCGGACCCTTTTTCCGTGATCACTCCCGCAATCCTGCTCGTGTCGATACCGGAAAAAAGATAAAAGGGAAGATGCTCTCCCACGATGATGAATTTCTCATCGCCTCCCGGGAGTATCGTCGATTCAAGACGATGATAGATATTGCTCACCATCAATCCCATCGATTTAATATCCATATTTTTGCAAAGGCCGTCCGAGTTCAGGAATATCATAGAATCCTGAACTTGGTTATAAACGGAGATTACCGCATTTTCGGGCTGAAAACTGTTTTGTACCATAAGCTCAGCGACGGATTTAATAAATTCCGGTTCCTGCAGTATACCGATATATAAATCAAGCATTTTGAGTTCATTGTCGCTCACTTTGGAAATAAGATTGTTTTTTAGCGATACATACTCTTCGGCAGCATAAAATAAAGCTCGTTTGATTCTGTCCGCGATCTCGCTTTTTTCGCTTTTTTTGACCGAAGGCCTTGCTTGAACTTCATCCCGCTGCAAAACAAAAACTTTTTCGGTAGCCAAGCCTAAAGAAATTCCATAACCCTTCATTCAATACCCCATATGCAATCAAAGTTTTTACCTAATTTTTATCACAATGATCGTGATATCGTCTACCGCCTTGCCGCTTGAATAGCGCAGTGCGTCTTCAAATAATAGATCTGCGATTTTTTGCGGATTACGATAGTCGTGCTGTAAGATCTGTTGCATCAAATAAGTTTCATCGTTTTTGATCGAATCCAAATATCCGTCGCTCATAAAATAGATGAAATCGCCGCGTTTAAAATTCTTGATTCCCGTATGGATATGAATATCCTCAAGGATTCCGACGGGAAGCGTGTCAAAATCGATCTTTTCGATTTCATATCCTCTTCTTACAAAGGTGGGCGACGCGCCGGCTTTCACAAATTCGCCGATGCATTTATTTAAATCAAACAGGAATAAATCCAAGGTGGAAAAGATTTCTTCCCCTTCTTCCAAAACGAGGATCGAATTAATGATGTTGATGGCACTGTTTTCATCGCAGCCGGAATTCAGCAGCTCTTCCAGCATATTGAGTACTCTGCTGCTTTGGCGCGATGCAACGGTTCCGCTTCCCATGCCGTCGCATAAGGCAATCATGTGAAGCCCGTTTGATAAAATCACGTTGGAATTATTGTCGCCGGAATACGAAAATTCTTCCTTGCAGCATCTGCTGATCCCGATGGAAAGCTTATATGGAAACTCCTCCGTATAAGAATAATTAAAATCATGATCATCTTTTCTGCGGTTTACGGAATAATCGTATACCATTTCTTTTCCCAGGATATCCGATAAAACCGTCGGTATTTCGGATTTGATGATTTCCTCCGGCAAAAGCTCTTTTGATTTAACAAATACTTTTTGCTGCTTGTTAAAATCCTCCACTACCAAGGTATTATTTACGAGAATTCCACTGCTTTGAAGCGCTGCGGATGCCGAGATCGATTCAGCCATATTCACGGATATTCCTTTTGCCAGCTGATTATATAATTTATCCAATACGCGGTTTAAGTGTTTAAACTGTTCGTTCATCAACCTTTTAAAACGGTTGAGCTTTAGTTGATAATTTTGTTTAAGGTAAAGGCTGTCATAGATATAGGCAATTATTTTAAACATAACAAAACTTTTGGTGCACATGCCCAAAAAGCGGCTGGGTAAGCGGTCATATTCAATGGCCGGATTTTTTATGTAGGAATTGATCACATCCACGAAATTGGAATAGGTCGCTTCCGCTTCTTCGTGCCAGCATCTGCCGTAAAGATTGCAGCCGCTGCAAACATCGCTGGATACGATCTTGCAGATGTGCCTCGCCGGATTTTCCAGTTCTTTATACTCAAATTCGCTGAGGTTATTGGAAATTTCGGTGATCATACTTTTTTGGACTTCGATTTCTTCTTTGACCATGCGGCTGATCGCGTCATTCATTACAATGGGCTTTGCGCTCAGGTTTCTCTTTTCTTCAATCAACTTGTCCCCGAACAGAGAAGCGACCGTCACAAATAAGATCCCTCCGGCAAAGCACGCAATCAGATTGGCGCTGATTCCGTCATAGCCCGATACAAAATAGGTGCAAAGCCCGCCTGCGGCCGTAAACAGAAAAACCATCACGATTTTTTCAAGCTTGGTAACCAGTGTCGAAATCAAAGCGCAAAAACACAGGACAGAAATAATATGCGAGGGCATTCCGCCGCTCACCGTCAGAAAAAATCCCGATAAAACGCTGAAAGACAGCGAGGCGCCCAGCCCAAAATAATAACCGGCAAGCAGTATGCCAAATACGGAAAAAACCATTGCCAAGCTCACATCATAAATCACTGCCATGCTGAAGCCTGCGATCAGTATGCTGAAAATAAGGCTGATACAGATAACTTCCTGCGGAGAATAGATCTGTTTTTCCCTGTAATTCATCAGGCCGTTCATTGCCGTATTATAAACATAAAACAAGCTGAACGTCAGAGCGCCTTCGCACACCGCATAAATATAATCGATTGCCGGCGAATTCGCAAAATAGCACAGGATGCTCCCGCACGCGCTGTTGACAACTGCGGCGACCAATGCACTCGCCGTGAGGCTGAGTTCTGTTTTGATCAGTTTTTTTATGAGGATCAGAATGAGGAAAAATACGACATACCGAACCCCCGCAGCTATACCGCCGTAATAAGCGATACCGGGAATACACAGCAGCAGCCATTTTGAGTACTTCTTTTGATAAAAGATGATGTATGCTGCCAGCGGATACCCGAAAGGGGTAAGTATTTTTAAAATGGGAGCCGCCGCCGAAAAAAAGGCCAAAAAACCGATCAGCAAAATCTTATAATCAAATTTGATTTTTTCATCGACGCCCTCCTCATCCGAGTGGCTGTGATTGATGATACTTACCAATTTATTTTTTATTTTAACTTGCGTTCCATCATATGACATTCCCACATACCTCGCGATATTTTTACTTATCGTATCAAAACCGCAAATAGAAAAATGTCGATTCATGAGGACGGATTGTTCGTTAATAAAGCCTTTTTACCCTTTTACTCATGGAACACGTAAGTTCATAGGGAATGGTGCCGATTTTTTCCGCCAGCTCCGAAACCGGAAGATCTTCGCCGAAAAGGATCACCTCATCGCCGACTTTCACGTGCTCGATATCTGTGATATCGGCCATAAACATATCCATACAAATGGTTCCGGTTATTTTTGCGCGGCAGCCTTTGATAAGGACTTCGCCTTTATTCGAAAGCGCTCTGAAATATCCGTCGGCATACCCCGCGCTGATGACCGCCAGCTTTCGTTTGCCTTGCGCGTGATACTTGCGTCCGTAGCTTACTGCCGCGCCGTCTTCCACAACGGATATACTGGCCACACGGGCGCCGAAAGTCATAACGACCTTAAGCGGCATTTTGTGATTTTGTTCAACGACTGAGGAAGGATGGATGCCGTACAAAATAATGCCGGGACGAATGGCGGTGGTGACATCCTTTTCATAAGCGGCTATTCCCGCGCTGTTGGAAAGGTGAATCAGCGGAATGTCAATCCCTGTCTTCTTTACTTCCTCCACAATCTCAACAAACTGCTGATATTGTCCTCTTGTATAGGAAAGATCCTCTTCGTCCGCCGAAGAAAAATGGCTGAATAATCCTTCAATGATCAAGTTTTCCATTTCAGCGATCTGCTTGATCTTTTTTAAGCAGTTTTCTTTACCGCTGAACCCCAGCCGGTTCATACCCGTATTGATTTTAATATGTATTTTTGCTTTTATACCTGCCGACTTTGCGCATTCATCGAGCTGCTTTGCGAACGTAATGGAATACACGGTATAGGTAAGCTGATAGGTTAGGGATTCGGCAATGTCTTTTTCGGAAATGTAGCCGAGCACCAAAATTGGCTTGCAGATACAGGCTTCCCGCAGTTCTTTAGCTTCATTGAAGGAAGACACGGCAAAATACTCCGCTCCGCTTTCTTGCAATGCCCTAGAGCATTGAGCAGCGCCATGGCCGTAGGCATCTGCCTTGACGATACATAAAACCGTCTTATCCGGCGTCAGGTTTCTTATTGTATGAAAATTATGGATCAAATTCCGTAAATTGATTTTCACATAGGTATTCGGTCGGCTCATGAAGTTCTTCCTTTTTTAACAATCATTATAATACTATTTCCTTAAAAAATAAACTGTTTTATGATAATGATTTTATATTTAAGCGATCCAAATCAATTTTAACATAAGGATTGAAAAAAGTGTAATACTGTGGTAATCTCGTAATCAAAGGAGGGCGTATGAAAAAAACTTTAATTTTGTTTTTAGCGATTTTAAGTTTGACCGGTTTTTACGGATGCACCGCAAACACTCCCCAAAGAACCGCGGAAGAAATGATGGCATCCATACAAGCATGGGATACCGAAGCCATGAAAAATACTTTGTCTGCGGATGATTTTTACGATACGGCAGATATGGATACAGAAGTTATGGAAGATGCGGAAGGCACCATGAAGCTGCTGGTTTCCAACATGACTTATAAAATCACCGACACGAAGATTGACGGAGATACAGCCGTCGTCACATTTGAAATAACCAATGTAAATATGAAGCCGGTTTTTAGCGAGGTATTGAACCAAATCTTTTCACTGGTTTTCAGCGGAACCGATATCACGGACGAAGAAGCGCAGCAAAAAGTCATGGAATATTTTAAGACTTCCATCGAGACTAACAAAGCCGACACGGTAACCTCTACCGTTACCGTACAGTTGAAAAAAACCGAAGGTGAGTGGACAGTGGAAAAACCATCGGATGAGTTTTTCAATGCGGTATTGGGCAATTTTATCACTGCGGTTAAGGAAGTCAACGAATCGTTTCTGGATGCCGAATTTGAATAAACATTAAAGGGCTGCGTTCAAAAACGCAGTCTTTTTATTAATAGGAATTCAGAGCCATAAACTATACGAACATTTTGAGGTTTCCTATGCAAAAACCGAGCCATATTTTATAAAGCTCGGTCATGTGTTTTTAATGGTACAAGTCAGCAAATAAAAAAACTACCTAGCCGGTAGTTGCTTTATCGTTTGGTGACCCCTAGGGGATTCGAACCCCTGTAGCCGCCGTGA
>DAITPG010000003.1:0-33664 GCA_036833715.1 Eubacteriaceae bacterium
GAAGGATAAATTGAAATAAATGCTAAATTAAAAATACAAGCAGCAACTAAGATTGCTGCTTGTTTGATTTTATGTACAACTTTCTATGATCGTGCAAAGGGTATTGACGGCTTCTTTCTCGTCGGGTCCTTCGGCTCTGAGTGCTACCTTGGTGCCGAAATTCAGCGCCGAGGCCAGCAGCCCCAATATGGATTTGGCATTGATCTGCTCGTCTTCGTTGATGATATAGATCTCGGACTGGTATTTCATGGCCGTGTGCACAAATTTTGATGCGGATTGCGCGTATAAGCCTTCGGGATGTTTGATTTCAGCTCGCCTTATGTACATGATACCTCCCGTGATGATAGTTCGATTTAATTATACCACTGCTATACTATGCTGACAAAGGCTCCAATGTTATTTTAATTTTAAATTAATATTCAATTTATGACGGCATACCCGTTTTTCTGCAAGGTATGCCGTTTGATATTATTTTTTTACCGAAAGGCTCAGTCCGTCTCCGATGGTGAGCACCGAAGAAATAAGTTCTTCCCTTGTGCTGATTTCTTCCAAAAATATGCGCATCCTCTTTACGATGGTGATCTTTCGCCTGATCAGCTTGGTTTCCCCCGTGACCATGCCCCGAAACAATACGTTATCCGCTGCCAGCAGTCCGCGCGATTTTAAAAGACGGATGCATTCTTCCAGCATATGAATATAATGCGCTTTAGCCCCGTCCAAAAAGATCATGTCATAAGGGCCGCTGAGTGTTCGCAAAATATCCATTGCATCGGCGTGCAAAACTTCAATTTGACCGCTGAGTCCGAATTTGTCGATATTTTTGACGGCTTGGTAATAATAGTTGTCGTCGCGTTCAATGGTCGTTACCTTCCCGCTTTCGCCCATAAAGGAAGCAAACAGCATGGCCGAAACGCCCACGGCCGTACCGACTTCCAAAATCGACCGAACGCCGTGTGAGCGGATGAGCACATGAAGCAGATTCATCACATCATCGGTCAATACGGGCACATACGCCTTTTGCATTTCATCCTTGAATTTTACCAGTTCATCAGCGGCTGTCAGATTTTTCAAGTAGGTTCTCGTTTCGTCCATCAATCCCAATTGCCGCTGTATTTATCGATATTATTTTCGTGTTCCGACAAAGTCTTTGCAAACGCGCTGGCACCCGTGCCGTCGTTTTTCGTAACAAAATAATAATAATCGGTGTCTTCCGGATAAAGCGCCGCGATCAATGCCGTTTCCCTGAAATTCGAGATTGGGCCTGCGGGAAGTCCCGCATATTTGTACGTATTGTAAGGATTGTCCACCTTCATCTGCGCAGCCGAAAAGGAAAACTGATAATCCTTATAAATATATTGCAAGGTCGCGCAGGATTGCAGAAGCATGTCATCCTTCAGTCGATTGTAAAAGACGCCCGCGATTACAGGAAGTTCGGAGTCCAGGATGCCCTCCCGTTCGACAACGGAAGCCATTGTAACGGCTTCATCCACCGTAATGCCCCTTTCTTCGCAGCGTGCGTAATACTCGTCCTTGAATTTATCTCCGAAACGATCCAGCATTTTCTCGATTACTTCTCTGGGCGTGGCATCTTTATATACTTCATAAGTGTCCCCAAACAGGTAGCCCTCCAGCTTGTATTCCCTATCTTCAGGAACCGAAGCTAAAAATGCGTATTTCGCTTTATAATAATCAAAATTATTTTTTATTTCATCCAAGAATTCCTGCTGGCTGAAAAGTCCCGCATCCTGCAGATACAATGAAATGCGGTTAAGGTCGAGCCCTTCTTTCACCGTAATGATCACGGTGTCCGCAACCTGCCCCTCAATAAGCTTTTGCACGATGGCGGAAGTGTTCGTATCCGCCGTAAAGGTATATCTGCCCGCCTTTAATTCACTCTGTTTGTTTTGCAGTTTCACATAGATCTTAAAAGCGTTTTTGCTGCGCACCAAATGATTATCGACCAGTTTCGTCGCAATATCATCCAAAGATGAGCCTGTCGGGATCGAAACGCTAACCGTGTCGGAGGAAGCCGAAACAGCTCCGTAAAAGTAAGTATAGACTGCGGCGCCGACGGCTACAGTCAAAACCACTATCAATGCCAAGATCATTGTTTTTTTATTTTTTTTTCTGGAACGTTTTTTTGTCTGAGCCATGGTTATGTCCTTTCAGCTTTTCCTTCCATGATTATACTACAAAACTTGTCCGATGCAATTATTCGACAGTTCTATATTTATAAATAAAAATTTGTCGTTTCTCTATTATTAAAAGAAGAATATTCCATTCATCATATCATACTTAAGCATTACTGTTTTTTCACTTAATTTATGTTCAAAAAGCATTGTATTATTTTATTATAAATGTTACAATGCTGTAAGTATTACCAACGGAGCTGTAATTATGTTTTCAGAAAGAGTATTATCGATTAACGAATCCCCCATCAGAAAATTTGCCACCCACAGCCTTAAAGCAAAGGAACAGGGCAAAAGAGTGATCCCGCTCAATATCGGCCAGCCGGATATCCAAACGCCCCAGGCTTATTTTGATGCCATTGCTTCAGTGAGCCCCACAGTCATTCCTTACACGCCGTCCAACGGCATCGATGAATTGCTGGAGGCATTTTCGGATTATTACAAGGCGAAGGGCATCCCGTTTGAAAAAAGCGATTTGCTCATCACCAACGGAGGAAGCGAAGCGCTTTCCTTCACGTTTGCCTGCCTGTGCGATGACGGCGACGAGGTGCTGGTATTTGAACCTTACTACACCAATTATAACACCATAGCCAAGGTTATGGGTGTAAAACTGCGCGCCATTGTTACAAAACCGGAAGAAAACTTCCGCCTTCCGTCTCAGAAGGAAATGCATTCGCGCGTCACGGAAAAATCAAGGGCCATATTGGTTACCAATCCCAACAATCCCACGGGGCTTGTCTGCACGCGCAAAGAGATCGAGGATATCATCAAAACGGCCGTCGACAACGATCTTTTCATCATTGCCGATGAAGTTTACCGGGAATTTATTTATGACGGCACGGAGTTTATCAGTTTCACCGAATATCCCGAGATCCGGGACCGTCTGGTTGTGATCGACAGCGTTTCCAAACGTTTCAGCGCTTGCGGCGTACGCATCGGCTGCATCGCTTCCAAAAACAAGGATTTTATCAAACAGGCACTCAAACTTTGCCAGTCGCGGCTTTGCGCGCCGTACATAGAACAGGTCGGAGCAGCGGCGCTGATGAGAGCAGACCAAAGCTGTATTGCCGAAGCAGCGGCAGAATATAAGCTTCGCCGT
This sequence comes from Eubacteriaceae bacterium, assembly GCA_036833715.1. Classification (GTDB taxonomy): domain Bacteria; phylum Bacillota; class Clostridia; order Eubacteriales; family Anaerofustaceae; genus JBGMEA01. The sequence continues at coordinate 3,289 of DAITPG010000003.1, forward strand.
GATGTCTGCATGAATCATATATTAAACATGAAAGACATCGACTGCAAATGCCCGCAAGGCGCGTTTTACTTTATATTAAAGTTGCCCATTGAAGATGCGGACGATTTCACGGGATGGCTGCTCAGTGATTTTGATCTGGACGGCGACACCATTATGCTCTGTCCTTCCGCCGAATCCTATGCAAGCGAAGGCGTAGGCAAAAATGAGGTGCGAATCAGCTACTGTATCCATGCCGATCTTTTGGAGCGCGCCATGCTGGTGCTTGAAAAAGGGCTGGAGGAATATCGAAAGGTCAAAGCAGCGCAAACGGAAAAGGAACCGGCTGCCGCACTTAAATAATCATCAAAAATAGCTGCTTATTGGCAGCTTTTTAATAAGGCAGATAGAACGATAGTCCTCGTTGAATCAACATCAAACCTTTGATATAAACGTATAATGAAAAACTGCCGGATAAGTATCCGGCAGTTTTTTATATATTTGGAGGTCATAGGATAGATGATCGGTTAGAATTTAACAAGGCATACTTCGGGCGCCATGGCTTCGTAACCGAAGCATTCGGCAACCGCGGGATAAGTCACATAGCCGTTGTGCGTATTGAGACCCTGGAGCAAAGCCGGGTCGGAAAGCAGTGCTTCCTTCACACCCATTTTGATCATTTTTTCAAGATACGGCAGCGTGACGCCGGTAAGAGCGAAGGTGGAGGTTCGGGGAACGGCGCCGGGCATATTGGCAACGGAATAATGAATCACGCCGTGTTTTTCGTAGCAGGGATGATCATGCGTGGTCACTCTGTCGATGGTTTCCACACAGCCGCCTTGGTCGATGGCGACGTCAACGATCACCGCGCCTTTTTTCATGCCTTTCACCATTTCTTCCGAAACGATCTTAGGCGCTTTGGCTCCGGTCACGAGTACCGCGCCGACAAGCAAATCCGCTTTTGCGCACATTTCTTTGGCTGCGTATTCGCTGTAATCAAGCGTAGCGATGCGTCCGCCGAAAATCTCATCCAGATAAGCCAGACGGTTGCGGTTGATATCCATAATGGTCACATGCGCGCCCAAGCCTACGGCCATGCGGGCAGCGTTGGTTCCTACGACGCCGCCGCCGATGACAACTACTTCCGCAGGAGCCACACCGGGCACGCCGCCCAGCAGCACGCCCAAGCCGCCGTTATATTTTTGAAGCATGTAAGCGCCCACCTGTACGGACATTCTTCCCGCCACTTCGCTCATGGGCGCCAAAAGCGGCAAGGTGCCGTTGGCCGCACGCACGGTTTCATAGGCAATGCCCGTCACTTTGCGGTCCGCCAGCACTTTGGTGAGCGGAGCGTCGGCCGCAAGGTGAAGATACGTATATAAGATCTGTCCTTCACGTAAAAGTTCATATTCGGGCTCGATGGGCTCCTTCACTTTTACGATCATATCCGCTTTCGCAAATACTTCCTTCGCAGTTGCCACGATCTGCGCCCCTGCGGCTGCATACTCCGCATCCGCGAAACCGCTGCCTGCGCCGGCGTTTTGTTCGATCAAAACCGTACTGCCGAGTTTTACGGCCGCATGTATGCCGCTGGGTGTCATCGCAACACGGTTTTCATTGTTTTTTATTTCCTTAGGTATTCCAATGATCATCTTTTGATTCCTGCCTTATCCTTAAATTTAAGCCTGATAATTTATGCATTTGTTTGCCTTATCATTGTATCAGCTTTAAGGAAAAATTTAAATATATAAAGTAAAATTAGCTTTTAAATTTATTTTATTCTGTTTTAGATTAACTATATAAAGTTCATGAATATTTATTCATATCATTGTAAGGCGTTCGAAATTAACGGGTTTTTTGTTATACTATCACATCATCAAGTTTCCAGACGGATAATCTTGGTTGCGATCTTCTCGGTGAAATAGCGGTCGTGCTCAACAAAGATCATTGTGGGCTTGTGTCTTAATATCAGCTCTTCAATTTGCTGTCTTGATAAGATATCTATGGCGTTTAGCGGTTCATCCCAAACATATAAATGCGCGTTTTGCGACAGGCTTTTTGCGACCGCGATCTTTTTTTTCTGTCCGGCGCTCAGTTGATTCAAATCGGCTTCAAACAGCGATTTATCAAAATCCAGCTTGTTGAGCATCGATTTCATCAGCGCCTCATCAACGCCTTCAATCTGCGCGTATTCTTTCAAATTTTCGCAGTGAAATATCACATCCTGTGGCACGGGTGATAGTATCAGCTGCGAGCCGATCTGCAGTTTCCCGCTAAAGGGAATGGCTTCGCCGCAGATCAACTTTAAGATACTGCTTTTTCCGCTGCCGTTTTTGCCTGTAACGGCTACGCGTTCGCCTTTGCGCACATTGAAAGTCACGGGAGTAAAAACTTCCTTTCCTTCATATACGACGGATAGATTTTCGGCAAAAAGCAGCTGATCCTTCCAATACTCAACCGGCTTAAGCTCGATATCAAATTTCTTTTCGACATCTTTAAGCAAGGCCGATTTTTCTACGATCGCTTTTTCCTGCCTGTTTTCGATCGCCTTAGCCCTTGCCATCATTTTTGCGGATTTATGGCCGATATACCCTCTGTCAATCCGGCCGTTTCCGATCTTGGTTTTTTCAACCGCATCCGACCATTGGGCCGTTCGTCGCATGGCGGTCTGCAGCCTTTGTATATCTTTCCCCAGCTTCTCATTCTCATCCAGCTCAAACCGGTCCCGATTCTCTTTATTGAGCTGCCAGGAAGAATAGCTTCCCTTTTGAATTTCAATCTGTGAGCGGTTTATGGACAGGATATGATCGACGACTTCATCGAGCATATCTCTTTCATGGGAAACAAGGATAAAACCTTTTTTGGATTTCAGATAATTCGCAACAAGGGCGCGTCCCTCCGCATCCAGATGGCTGAACGGCTCGTCAAACAGGATATAATGATTTTTTCTCAGGAATAGACCCGCAAGTTGCAATTTAAGCTTTTCGCCGCTGCTGAGCGTTATAAACGGCCTGGCAAGCACATCTAAATCGACATCCAGCTTTGATAACTCTTTTTCAATCAGCTCATCGATGATGTAGCCGTCATTCTCCGCATATCTTTCGCTGATCTCGCCGTAATCGCTTAAGGACTGATCGGTGCCTTCTTCGAGCAGGCGCTGCATTTCGTTTTCCCAACAGCTGAAAGGCGCTATGATACCGCGTACGACTTCCAGCGAGCTTAGTTCCGTATCCTTCAATTCCATCGGAAAGTAATCAAAAGTGACCGAAGCCTCGATCTTTCCCGTATATTCATATTCGCGCGTCAGCAGTTTTAAAAACGTCGTCTTCCCTTTTCCGTTTCTGCCGATAAGTCCAAGCTTCCAGTCGGTATCGATCTGAAAGCTCACATTATCGAAAACAAGCGCCTGTTTTGTATATCCGAAAGTCAAATTGCTGATGTTAATTAAAGACATAACGTTCTCCCCTTTTCAAATAAAAAAACCGCAAAGCTATTGCGGTGTTGCTTAAGAAATAATAATAAAACAACCGTGATAACTCTTTCCTGCTTATGCGCATCACAAACAGACTTATTTTAAATCTGATTATGACCGCTGTTTTATTGCTTAGCAAGAAAAAGTAATTTTCAATGGTTTCTCCTGTGATTATTCTATTTTTATAGTAACGCGCGAAAGCCTGCTTGTCAATATCAAACCTTATGCTTGTCAATATTTTTTATCGCTGCAAGTATAACTGGGTATCGTTTCAAACAACTAAAGGGAAGATAAACTTCCCTTTAGTTGTTTTAGAATTACTGCATTTCATCAAATGAAATCGGTATATAATCTTCTTTTAAATAGTCATACATTTGATTGTTTTCATTGACTTTCTAGATACCATAGTCTACACATAACGTTACATATTTATTAGTATTTTTATCAAAGACCAAAAATAAAATGTAATTTTTTGGCGAAGTTTTAAATGAAAAATCATGTAGGGAGCTTTCATATTCAAATAAAATATACGCTCTATCTTTTTGAGGAATATCAGCTAACCCTTTTTTCTTTAGCTGCTCAGGAGTTTGGGTGGCCATATATTGCTCCAGTGTAATAGTTCCGCCGCGGTAATTAACTAAAATTGATGTTTGTTCTTTTATATCTCCTTTATATACCTTTTTAACTTTAAAGTAAGATTGTGTCATTGGATTTCCGCTAACACTTGCATAATTTTTTACATCGTTTTCATAGTCCACCAAGACAACCACGTCGGCATTTTTATACAGATCTTCTGTTGACACCCAAAGAACATCAAACTCGGAACTTACTTTCTGGATTGTATATCCTCCCTTATCTACTGCCAACTTTTCTTCTGCGGCTTTTGCTTCTGTAGGCTTTTCATTTGCTAAATTTTTTGATACGTTATTAAAATATAACCCCAATGTAACTGCCATGATAGTAATTAATATTGCAATACTGCCAATGATAACTTTATTTTTCACTTATCCTTTCCCCCTTAATTATACTTTGAGTTAAATGCGTGATTATCAATAACTTGGACGCTATAAGCTCAAAATATGTTCCGACTAAAAACCTTATTCTCCGATAAGTCACATTTATGGGTCGTGTGTAGATTTATTATTCATAAAATTATTGATCAATTCAACACATCCTCAAACACCCTCAGCGCGTTTTTATAAAAGATCTTTTCGGTTTCTTCTTCTGTAAACCCGCCCGATTTCAGCGCGTCATAAAGCAGTGCGATTTTCGAAATATCGCTGATCTCAACCTCGCTGTCGATGCCGTCAAAATCGCTCCCGATGGAAAGGACATCCATCCCGCCCACGTCGCGGATATGCCTGATATGTCGCAGCATGTCCTCAACCCTGCCGATTGGGTCTTCACCCAGAAAATCAGCGTAGAAATTGATGCCGCAAACCCCTCCCGAATCAGCAAGGCGTTTGATCATGTCGTCGGTGAGATTTCGGGTATGCGCCTTAAGGCTTCTGGAGTTGGAATGCGAAGCGATAAACGGCTTCTTGGATGTGTTTGCGACATCGAAAAAGCATCCGTCGGACATGTGCGAAACATCCACGATCATGCCGAGCTCGTTCATTTGCTCAACAGTCTCAAAACCGAACCGCTTTAAACCCTTGCTCATCGTTTCGGCTTCGGTACTGTTGGGATAACCGAAGCAGTTTTCGAAGTTCCAGCTTAAGGCGATCATACGCACGCCTTTGTCATAAACCTCTTGAATACGCCCGATATTTCCGTCGATGCTTCCGCCGTCTTCCAAGGAAAGCAGCGCGTTGACTTTATGTTCCGAAAGATCGCTTAACCGCAAAACAGGATTTACCTCGGTATTTTCTCGTATGACATTCCAATAATAGTCGATATAATCTAAAAGGTTGGCGTAATCATACGCATGCAATTCCTTTGAGTCAAACAAGGCAAAGGTCTGTATGTACGATCCGGCCGTTTTGAGCTTGGCTAGGTCAATGTGCCCGTCATTGGCATCAAACCGGGCTGTTTTATCGTTATAAAGCTTATAAAAGGTATCGCAGTGCAAATCGATCAATTTCATCAAATCATCCTCCGTGTGATAAAAGTATAGCATAAGCTTGTTTTATGTGGAACCGGATCATAAAATTTCCAAAAATCAAATGGGTTATGTATAAAAATTTGGATTCGGGCAATGATATTTGTACAACATACAGTAACAAACGGGGAGTACTTAAATAGAATATTGTAGAGTGCTAAACTCTATACCTCCTTTGTTTATAACTTCGCAAAACTAAGAAATAAACGGAGAGTGAATCAAAAATGATAGTAAAACGGGGAGACGTCTATTATGCAGATTTAAGCCCGATCGTAGGCAGTGAACAAGGAGGAGTCAGACCGGTCCTTATCTTGCAGAACGATGTAGGCAATAAATACAGCCAAACCGTCATTGTATCAGCCATAACATCCCAGCTGAACAAAGCCAAACTGCCAACACATATTTCATTGGAAGCAAATTCTGGGCTGAGCAAAAATTCCGTCGTGCTTTTAGAGCAGATACGTACCATTGACAAGCAAAGGCTGAAAGAAAAAATCGGACATATAGACGAAGGAACAATGAAGCAGGTCAACGACGCTTTATCCATAAGTTTCGGAATGGCTTCATTAAATTAAATTGACAGGAAAGCGGTGCGCCGCTTTCTTTTTTTATGCGGCCGCTTACCTTGCAATAGATCGCCCGATGTCGTAAAATAAGGCTATGAGTGATAATTATAAATTTTTTCAAAATAAAGAATGCGAATATTTTCCCTGCCACAAAACCGCAGATCCCGAAAACTTCAGCTGCATGTTTTGCTATTGTCCGCTGTACGCGCTGGGCGATCATTGCGGGGGCGATTTCAGATACAATAAAAAAGGGATCAAAGACTGCACGCTATGCGCTGTTCCGCACAGCAAAGAAAATTACGATACGATCATCGATAAAACCCGACTGTTAATCGAAATGGTACGAAAAAAAGACTATGCCGAAGAGTAAAGATATCTATACCGATTTCGCCGATTATTATGATTTATACGCCGAAGAATATGATTATGATCTATGGTTCGCTTATTTAAAAAATTTAAGCGGTCTGTCCGAATACAAAGGAAAACGAATACTCGACCTTGGGTGCGGCACCGGCATTTTGATAAAAAAATTTGCGCAGGACGGATGCCTTGTCACCGGGGTAGACCTATCGGATAAAATGCTTTCGATCGCGGATCAGGCTCTTTTTGATTCCGGTTTTAAGGCTCTTTTGATCAATGCCGATATTTCTGGCTTTTTTTCGGGCGTTCAATATGATTTTATTTATTCGACCTGCGACACCGTCAACTACTTAAACCGGGAAAAATTGACGGATCTTTTTCATAATGTTTCGAATATGTTGACATTGAATGCGTTTTTCACATTTGATGTGCTCAACTTCGAATATTTTAAAAACATTTCAGGCAGCGATGTATATAATATCCAGGGAGTGGAGTATGTTTTTGACAGGCAGATCACAACGGAATGCCTTAAAACCAAGGTCCGTATCGCAGACGGAAACCGGGTAAGATCCGAAGAACATACGCAATTTTTTCTCTCGCCGGAATACATAGCGCAAGCCGCTGAGAGTCAAAATCTGTCAATAATAGGCATATGGGACATATATACAAAAATGCCGCCCAACGAAGACAGTGATAAACTGCAAATTTTACTACAAAAGACTAAAATTCTGTAAATTAAACTTGACAAATCCTTCTGTTTTTCATATAATAAGTCTTGCCTTTTGAAAAGGGGTCGCATAGCTCAGCTGGGAGAGCACCTGCCTTACAAGCAGGGGGTCGTAGGTTCGAGCCCTACTGCGACCACCATTTTTAAAAAAGCATGCACTGTAATGCGGCCCGGTAGTTCAGATGGTTAGAACGCCAGCCTGTCACGTTGGAGGTCGAGGGTTCGAGCCCCTTCCGGGTCGCCATTATTTTTGCCTGGGTAGCTCAGTCGGTAGAGCAGTAGACTGAAAATCTACGTGTCGGTGGTTCGATTCCGCCCCCAGGCACCATAAGTTACCCCCATCACATGCGAAAGTGGCTCAGCGGTAGAGCATCGCCTTGCCAAGGCGAGGGTCGCGGGTTCGATTCCCGTCTTTCGCTCCATGGCGGCATGGCCAAGTGGTAAGGCAAAGGTCTGCAACACCTATACCCCCGGTCCGAGTCCGGGTGCCGCCTCCACTTTTTTTTATAAATATAAAACTGCCGAAGTGGCGGAACAGGCAGACGCACAGGACTTAAAATCCTGCGGTGGCGACACCGTACCGGTTCGACCCCGGTCTTCGGCACCATTAGCATTTATTGGCTTTTTTAGGCCATTTTTTTATTGTCAAATTTGCTTTTATTTCTGTCGGTTTTATCGCACCTTTTGCCTATTATATGGTCATGTCACTCAATGTTCCTTTACTTATATGACTCTCAGCTCAGATAGTTATCTAATTACGTTGAATGATTTAATATACAATCGATCTTTCATCTGACGGCCTTTCTAGCACCGTAATTTTGTTATTAAGAAAATCCGCCAATCCCTTCATAAACACTAAAACAGGCCCTCCCATGGAGAGCCTGTTTTAGTGTTTATTCATTTCTATTCTACTTTTTTTAAGCAATTTCTCCTGTTAACAAAAAGTATCAAAATCCCGCCGATAGCGCATATGCCGCCAACAATCCAAATCCATATTAACGTACCGTTAGTACCCGGCTGTGATAGAACATCATCCCAAGTACCCATAAATCCAGCAATCCCATAAATCGAAAAACTCGAAGCATCGAATACGATATATCCGTTATCAATATCACATTGGATGTATTCATATGTACCATCATCTGTGATATGTACAATAACAACGGTTTCAAAATTTGAATCTACTTCGGGCATTCGAATCCTTGTGAGATCGTCAGGATGATACACCCCTCCACTGAGCATATCGGTAAAGCTGATATCGCGCAGCAACATCATCTACGCCTCATCCCCCAGTGTTTCGCGGATCTTTGCAACCTGCTCATCCGTCACCTGCATGGGAGTGACGTTGATCTTCACATTCCAGGGCAGCTTCTTATTATCCCGTACGTCGATGCCGCTTGCTGTATCTTGGTGGAACACATCCCCCAGCTTATCGAGCATTTCTTTAAACTGTGTATAGTTGTTCACAAAAAGTTTCTCATCTGCACTCAGCGCACTATACATTCTATGCAGCTCAAGAATCTGATTGATTTGATCCATGCTCAATGTATTAAAATCTTTCGGCAGCGCCTTGGCCGGGTCGGTAAGCAGTTCATTGATCGAATCCACTACCTTCTTGGTTTCCTCGCTGACCGTATAGGTAACATCCCCGATGGTTACATCGACCCCTTTGCTAGGTGCGCCCGGCTTTTCCGGTTCAATCGGTTTCTCCGGCTCGGAGGCTTTTTCAACCGTAACGGTGCATCTGTCATACGCTCCGCCGTAATCGGCCGCCTTCGCGGTAATAACGGCACTACCTTCCGCAATAGCTGTCACTTTCCCTGCGGAATCTACAGCCGCAATCGCACTGTTGCTCGTGCTCCAAAAGATATCCTTGTTGTCCGCATCGGACGGAGTAATCTTTGCTGTAAGCGTTTCGGACTTGCCCGCTTCAAGCTTCAGTTTCGACTTGTTCAGATCAATTTTCGTCACAAGCTTCACAGAAGGATTATAAACCACCGTAAAGCTTAAGGTCGACTTGTTGTTCTTACTGTCGGAAGTACTGAGCAGGATCGTATTGCTGCCTTCACTTAGCGTTACTCTATATTTACCTAAACTCTTCTTTACCGTATTACCGTTTAACGTTACGCTTACTTCGACGTTTCCGTCTATTGCATCCTTTGCGGAAGCGCTGAAGGTAAGATCCGCTTTGTTAACCGTTTTATTTTCAAGGTCGGTCGTGATCACAGGAGGCGCAATATCTTCGGCCAGATAATAGATCGAAGTCTTGCCTCCTCGGTAGCTTCCGTCCGTGTTTTGGATTAAATAGCGTTTATAGGCGATCAGAGCCAAATATCCTTGTTCGGTTGACATTCCCGTATCCCCCGTGCCGCTCTTCACATGCAGGATCGCTCCGTCCGGACGTTGATAGTTGATCAGCGCGTCGACCGGATTTCCTGTGCTCTTTGTAAAGGCTGCCGATGTGGGATCAATATCGTTCGCGCACAGCGCAATGATCACCTGAGAGGTGCTCTCCGAGTTTGGCGTATTCATGCTTGAAAAACAGCCGTCCTCATTCTGCACCGAGGACAACCATGCGACGGCCTCATTGATCGCCTTGAGCGCATGCTCATTGCTGTGATAGAGCGCCAGTGCCTGCAAGGCCATAGCCGTTATGTCAGGATCGCTGTTGCCGGATACCGAGAGATCCCAGCCTCCGTCCGCGTTACGGTTATCAAGCAGATAGCTAATCAGCCAGTCGCGATCATATAACACGTTTTCGGGTACGCAGTACTCTCCCGAATCCAGCGCGATAAGCGCGAAGATCACACCGTTTAAGCCCTGGAAGGAGATGTCGCGCTTAGGCGAATCGACCTTGAAGTTACAGATGCGCTCAAGCAGATCATACCCACCGATGCTTCTCGGATCCCCTCCGGCTGCGAGAATTGCGATGGCGCGCTTCTCATGCTCGGTGACCCGTTCATCCTCGGTGTTGACTTCATTTTTAAAGTAATCCTTTACGGTTTTAGCCATGTCTGACAGATATTTCTTATCGATCGTCTGTCCCGAGTTCGCATGGCCGATCACCACCCATTCCGACATGTAATCATTAGCGCCGATATAGCCGATGACCTTATTGATCGCTGTTTGAAGCTTTTCGGGCAGTGGCGTGTCCGGCGCCTTCGGATCGGTATCCGGCGCTTCCAGCCAAGGGTTGTCATAGACTGCCGGTTTGCCTTCATACGGCAGTTCCAAGGTATAATCATTGACATAATGTACAATCACGCTGTCCCCATCTTTGAGGGTAAGATTGCTCAGCCCCTCCGCCGTGTACTGTTCGTTGACTGTAAACATCCATTTGGATCTTGCCCCGTTGCTGCCTTCGGAGAGCGTGAAGCCCCCGAGCACAGCAGGTGCCTGAATGCTCTTGATATAGGTGTTGGATGCGCCGCTCGTATAATCCATGCCGTGCTCGTCGAGCACTTTATCAAGCAAGTCGTAAACCGTGCTTCCAGAATCCATTGTATGAGATGCGGTCTTGATCCAATTGACGTAGCTGTTAAAATGGGCCTTGCCGTTTTTGTCTGCCGTGTCTCCGATGAGCCGGAAGTTCACGCTGATATCATCGTTATAGGCTTCGGCGATAATATTCCCCGTCAGCTGTACGCTGTCAGCGGCTTCGCCCTTGGACAGTGAAGCGGTAAAGGTGAAGCTTCCGTTTGTACCGCTCGGGTTGGTTTTCGTCCCTGCCTTTGCCGCAGTAAAGCTGTTCATGGTGAGGGTGACGGTAACTCCGTCAAGATTGATTTTAGAGATCTTATCTTCCAGCCATGCTTTTACCGCGCTTTGGGTATTGACCGTTGCCATCGCCGCGCTGAAAGCTGTGCTTTGGAGCGCTTCCTTTGCGTTTGAGACCGCCGTGGCATCGTCTGCCGCAGGTGCCTTCGGATCGATATCCGGCACATCAAGCCAGTATTGATCATATAAAGCCGGTTGGCCGTTGTAAGGGATCTCCAGCGTATAGTTATTGACATAATGCCAGATCACGGCTTCCCCGTCCTTAAGAACATAATCCTTAAGTCCGATTGAAGGATATGCGCCGTCCACCGTATACATCCAGCCGGAGTTGGGTCCGTTACTGAATTCGGATAGCCAGAAGCCGCCGAGCACCGAGGGCGCCTGAATGCTCTTGATATAATTGCCGCCTGAACCCGTCTTAAAGTCCATTCCCTGATCACTGAGTGCCTGTTCAAACTAGATCATAGACGGTATCGCCGGCCTCCATTGTATAGGTTCTCGTTTTGATCCAGTTGACATAGCCGTTAAAGTGGGCTTTGCCGTCCGGATCTACCGTGTCTCCGATGAGGCGGAAGGTGACGGTTATGCCTCCCGAATACGGGGTAGCTGTGACTACGCCCGTGAGCTGAACGCTCTCGGTTACACGCTCGTCGCCTTCTCCCTTGGAGAGGTTTACCGTAAAGGTAAAGCTGCCGCTCTCTCCGAGCGGTTTATTCTTTGTACCTTCGGCTGCAGCGGTAAAACCGGTCACGGTGACAGATGTGTTTACTCCGCCGAGTTCGAGTTTTGAAAGTTCACCTTCAATCCAGCTTTTAACGGCATTTTTGCTATTTGCTTCTACCATAGTAACAGAATAAGCTTTATCATTTATTTCTTCAGCCGCATTATCCACAGCTCTTTTATTGTCTCTGGCAGCGTCTCTACCCTCATCCTGTTCAGCCAACGCGATTAATTTAGCATTATTTATTTCACCCTTTTGCCCATCTGTCAAAGCATCATATGCCGTCTGCGTTGCGAAATAAGCCGCTTCATTTTCATTTGTCAAAATATCATCTAAAGCGTCTATCATTGCCTGCACATCTTTTTGTTGTTGTAGACTCTGAGCATTAGTCAGGCTCTTAACGCAGAACAATGCACAATAATCGTTGACGGCAAGTAAAGAACCATTGTCCGCAACTATGATGTTTGATGTGGAATATTGAAAATAGTCAGGCACGGTATATAATTTTTTGACTGTGCCTTCAGTAGCCTTTTCATTATCACTTAACATATAAATATAGTTTGGTTTTGAGCTTGTAAAAAAGTATAAATAGACTTGGTTTCCGTTTTCCTCTGTCGCATATGCGTTGGATAACGTCAATATTCCGATATAAGGATCTTCACCGTTTTCGAAAGGAGCTGTGTAAATAAGCTCGAATGTATCGGCATCTATTACATTTAAACCCTCTGATCCGCAAATATATACTCTTCCGTTATAAGTTACAGGCGAGTTGTTATAAACTCCGATATCAAGACTTTTAACATTAGCATTATTTTCGCCTTTGTCAAATTTACCGTCCGTCCCTATTTTAACCGAATGGAAAATCCTGCTGTAGGAAGGAAAATAGATTGTCTGCCTTGCAGCGTCATAAAGTAAGGGCGTTCGTATCTTACACCTATCCGCTATCACCTCCGGATCGGTAATCCCGACATTGTCATTTGCGCTTACATTTAAGATATCGGTTATTACGGGTTGACCTTGCGTAATCGATTGGGCAATATTGATGGAATAAATATCCCCGGTATCGCACGGTACAACCAGATAATTGCCTGCGATGCAAGCGCCCGCCCAATAAAAGCTGGGACCGTCGATTTTCCAGATCGCATCCTTACTTTCAAGCGGAGTACTGGGGTCGTAATCAATTGTATCCATGCAATAAAATCCGCCTGCAGGAGGATCACCGGTTCCGGTCGTTATCCCAGAATATATATAACCGTTATAATAAGGGATTGGGCAACTGCTCTGAGAAGCTGCTATTCCTGTACTACCATGCCATAAAAGAGACAAGTCGTCTGCGTTATAGGCATAAACCGCACCTCCGGCGGGAACAAAAATCATACCGTCACCGTAAGCGAGCCACCCGGTATATCCTCCGCCAAGCACGGTTGCACCTAAAGCGCCCGTTTTAAGTAGATTTCCGTTTAAATCATATTTACGCAATTCACTGTCTACGGCAATATAGATATTTTCGTTCACAACAATGGGATAAGACCACTTCCCCCAACCGGGCATACCTTCACCGTTTAAGCGCATTATTTTCTGCCAAGAACTTTGGGTATTGATTTCATCTGAGCTCCTCGGCGTAAATGCATTAAGTACATTAGTATTGGCTGTATCGACACGCCCCATTGGATAAAAGGCATCATATACGGGCAGCGTCGTCGCTGATTTATAAAATTGAATAGTATAATAAGTTGTAGTAGCTGCACTGTTTCCGTTATTATAATCCGGATGATAACGTTCGATTGCCAAACTGATAGAATTCAATACTTTATCCGGATCAATAGTAAACGTAATTGGCTCACCGAACTGATACTGTACATTACTGACTTTTAACTTTAGGTTGGAAATCAAATCCGTCATTTTGGGTGTCGCAGTCAATGTGATCTGAGTAATGTCTTTGTTAAGGGTAAAACGATAAGTTCTTTGATTTTCATCAAATTGAAAATCAGGAAGACCTTCCACTTCCAAATTTGACAAATAGGTTGTTCTGCTGCCTAATACTGTCATTGGAAATGTTTTGGTTTGCGTTGCTCCGTAAGGATCAACAGCCGTGGCAATAACTTGAATCACTTTATCTTCAGTGGTATCATTGGTTGTTTGATAGTTTATTCTTTTTTTGTCGTAATCTGCTGTTATCTTAACAACAGACTCATCCGAACTCCTCCAATCAATTACGGTTTGTCCTGTACTGCCGATTACTGTCAGGCCGCTAGAATAACCGCTTATGGCTCCGGCCATTAATTTGGTTGTCCAATTAACCGAATTCCAATCCTGTTCAAACCCGTAATCAGCGCCATTTTTGATTTCAACAATTGAATATATGATATTCGAAAGACATTTATCATCGGATACTTTTTGAATATCAATTTCATAAATACCGATATCATTAAATGTACAATAAAGGTTATTATTAGTCATCTCTTTTAAAGTATATTTACCAGTTTCGGGTGTTATCGGAGTCTTTGAGCCATCTGCATTGATACGTTTCACATTGACTACAGAGCCGGCCATAGCGGTGGTTGTAGAACCGCTGCCGCTGTATCTTTTAACATTTATGATTAATCTGCTTTCCATTCCGGTGCCGTTTATGAACGTAGGTGAAGTATTAACTACATACTGCGTATCCGAACAGCTGATACCATAAAAGTAGATATTACCGGATGTAATTGCGTCGATATCAAAATCAGTTATAATATTTAAATTGGCAATGCGGCAAACCCATTGTGCATCTGCATTCGTTTCATTGTCTATGCCGTTATTACCTTTTATGCGATTGACGGATCCATCATTATTTACATCGATAAAATTACTCATAGTTTCAGGTGTGGCATTTTCTCTTTGCATAAAATATTGTGCAAGGACATGCAACGGAGTGATTTTACCCGGATCGTCATTGTCAACCGATAAACCAAGTGCACTGAAAGTTGTGTAAGGTACCGTAAGATCGACAGGTTCAATCAGATTCTCATGCAATGAATTGATAATAATCGTAATGTTAGCATCAGCAATTTCAGCGGCCTCAACAATTTTCGCCGGCATCAATGCACTGATCGGCAGCGACGATATAACGATCATGAACGCCAAAAACCATGTAAATACTTTTTTCTTCATATTGAACTCCTTCTTTTGATTTGATTCTTACAACCTAACAAACCTTGTCAGCTAGCCGTCTTTAAAATAAGATCCCATCGCATCCCTCCGTATCCATGTTTTATGATATTGTTTTACAAAAATTTCAAATTCCGCCACCCACATCCGCACCCAGCCCCTTGCACGTATAGCACCAAACGATGTTATCTCCGCCCTTGAGCGTATACACGCTGCACCCGTAATTCGGGAACCAGCCGTTCACCTTGTACATCCAGCCGGACTGGCTTCCGCAGTCAAATTCGTACAGATTGTTGATGCCTTCTATGTAATAGCTGTTATACATCGGCGTGAACTCATATTCCAGTTGTATCCCCGCAGCGTTGCAGGCTCGCTTAAGCACGTCGAATACCGTTTCCCCCTCGATGAATTCTACCCTCGAGGTTGTCAATATCACTCCGTTTGCCGGCACATACTTGCTTTTGCCCGCAGTCAAATCCTTCATATTGTCCAAAATCGTATCGCAGCGGATGCTAACGGTGCAGTACAGCTTATTTACATCTCCCGTATCTCCCGAGGAGCCTCCCGAAGGATTTGCGGCGGATACCACCGGCTTTGTGCCGCCCTTGGCGATCACCTCCGCTTCATGCGCTAAACGCTCTTCCTCCGCCTTCTGCTTCTCTTCTTCCCTTGCCGCGCTCACCGCATCGATCACTTCATCCGTAAAGCACAGCGATGCTTTATCGTTGGCTTTTTTTACGTTTACCATGTTAAAATCATTCAAAGACGATTCCGAAAGAGTTGATGCCGCCATTGCTCCGTTTAAGCAGCTGATGCTCTCGCCAGCCTTTGCGCTGGCAGAGGTAAGTTCGCTTGCCGCGCTAACTTCGCCCGCATAGACGTTCACGCTTGAGCTGCCTGTTTGCACGCTGACCGAAAAGATGGCACTTTGCGTGTTCAGCCGGTTTTCTCCAAAGCCGAGAATGATGGCGCTGCCTTTTTCCGTGACGGCGAAGACTTCCCCATCGTCAAGCTCGATCTCAAAGCCGCTTTGGGACGCCGCTTTGATCTTTACCTGCGTTTTTTCACTCAGCATCAGGGTGTTTTTTCCCGCCTCGATTATAAGCGACGAGCCTGCGCGTGTCGTTAAAATATCTCCGTCCCTCAGCAGTGTATCCGCTGAGATGGAATAAACGACTCCGTTTCGCTCAATGGACGCAATGCCGATAATCTGTTTGGCCTGTCCGTTCGCTCTGTCCCCTCCGAACCATCCTTTGATGCTTCCCGCCGCCAATACGGCGCATACCCCCACCATCGCAATCAACGCGATCATTGCAATATTCAATATCCTGTTTTTCTTTTTCATAGGTTTTGTCCTCCCTAACTTTTAACTTATCCTTCTTTCGTAATTTCTGTAAGCAAGTTTCGGAACTTTTCATCGTTCACCAGCTCCCGCAGCTCCGACTGAGCTTCCGTGTTGCTTCTCTCCAGTCCCGCATCCTCCAATGCCTCAAACCAGCTTTTATATTTTTTTAGAATCTTCTTGGCACAGGGGGTAACATTGAGCGTCGGGCTGTAGCCAAGCTCCTTTGAAAGCGCCCGAAGGTAGATTTTGATCTGCTCCTTTGTGCTTTGGCAGCCGATCGGTTCAAGTCCGTGGGAATCGCACTTTAAGCGGCTGATATAATCAAGCTTTAAAAACTCATATTCCGGCGTTTGGCAAACCGAAACATCGGCCTTATACGCCTTGGCCAGCTTTATAAGCCTGATCTGCATGGCTGCCAGCCGGTGTTCTTTCTGCTCCCGCAGAGTAAAGGTCTCAAGCTGCGCGTCTGCGATGATCTTGGACCATGCGCTGTAATGTTTTTTGATCAGCGTCATTTTTATATCGGGTATGTCCGCTCTCGTCGGCGTATAGCCCAGCCTCTCCGCCAGATTTCTTATATACTCAATGCATTCCTCTCTGCTAACGCTTTTGAGCGGCATACTTATTTTTGTCATCTTCTTTTCCCTTGTTCCGCTTTGTTTTGGGTAAACAAAACCAAACCCCTTTACAAGGCGTTTTCTTGCGTTTACCCGCAAAACATCATTTAATTGATCCTTATGTAAAAAATGCTTACTGCATTCCGGCTCCCAGGTCCTCTCCGAGTTCGCAGGTATAATTCCATACGATCACGTCCCCGTCTTTGACTATATAGTTAGAGCAGCCGTAGTTGGGGTACCATCCGTTTACCTTGTACATCCAGCCGGATCTGCTTCCGCAGTCGAACTCATACAGGTTATTGATGCCTTCGATATAATACCCCCCGTATTCCACTGTCCAGCTGTATTCGATCGGGATCTGCGCATAGGCGCACACCCGTTTTAATATATTGTAGACCGATTCCCCTTCAACGAATTCAACTTTAGAGGTATCGAGGATGACGCTGTTGTGGGGAACGTACGCAAGCTTGTCCTCCGCCAGATCACCTAGGTTATTGAGTATCGTATCGCAGCGGATCGCAAGGGTGCAGGTATAAACCGCATGCTTATCGCCGCTGTCTGTCCCTTCAGGTTGATTATTGAGCGAGATGACCGCAACGGTTCCGCCCCGGGCCAGCACTTCGGCTTCGTGCGCCGCCTGTGCTTCAAGCGCGGCTTCGGTTTCCGCCTGCCTTGAGCACAACATTGAGTTCCTCCCCGTTAAAACATACATTATCTTCATTCAGCAGCATTCCGATCAAAAAGGCGCTGAGCATTTCGGCTTTGATTTTAGTATAGGACAGCCTGCTATTGCCGTCTTCGTCCTGCAGAAGGATCGCGCAGCTGCCCGATTCCAACTTTTGACGCTGGCTGCCGAAGCTTAATTCTACGCTTCCGCTGTATACATTGATTGTTTGTGTGCCAGAGAAGACTTCCAACGATAATGCAGAATTCGGTTTTACCAAAAAAGAAATATCTTCATAAAAAATCCTTAAGGCATTTGATTCCATAGCAGAAGCCTTTATAAAAATAGTCCCTTGATTTGCCTGAATTTCCGTTAATAATGAAGCGCTCGTCTTAACAGTGATTTGGGAATTTTCATCAAGGCTAATTTCAAAATATTTGTCTCTTTTCAGCGTAACAGTCGATCTCATTGAGGTTATTACTTCATCGCCGTTCATTAACGCAATGTTCTGCTTTAATACATAGGATGTAGGTCCGCGGATAATGCTCACATTCCCTTCTCCTTCTGAAGAATAAAATAATGCGGATTTGCTCTTATAAAACCATTGTCCGAAATTTTCACCCATTAAGCTTTGCGCGCATACAAAAATTGCGGCGACCAATATTGAGGCAAAGCCGATAAAAAAGATTTTATGTTTCATTATTTTTCCTCCGTCTTTCTTATATCCTGCAAATAGATTTTCAAATCAAAAACCCCCTGCTCGGGGGTAAGTTGTTCACTTAAGCAACCACCAAGAGCTTCGATGTTGTTAACCGAGACAGTATTCCGACTTCCGACCCGCTGTCATTCTAAAATAATCAGCTGTTCGGATACGGTGGCTTGGTACCGCGGGTTTCTCTCCCATTCCAATCTTCGGTTAATTGATTTATCAATTTTACTAGGACATTGAAAGTCGGTCAGGATCGACTTGACATTAAAAATATATTAACAGATCAAGCGTTCCAAAACCGTTCCTTTTTTAGTATATATAAAAAGAAAATTCATTTTTTACAAATTATGTATCTTATTTTTTATTTCAATTAAATTTGACAGCGTATTTTCACTCCAGCTGTATTGATTCATATATTCTCCCGAAAAATACTTGATTGATTCTTCCTTTCCCTCATAAAAATCGTACAGATCACAATCAAACATGTCGGCATTAAGGACTCGGCCATGGGATTCAGTCATGAGTAATTCTCCAATGCCCGCCTCCTCCAGACTTTCTCTCAGACGTAGAAGAACTTTTCTGAAAAGCGCTGAATTGGATTTGTCGTAAATCCCTCTATCCTCCCATATAACGGCAAAGGCTTCTCTTGATTTTAAAATTCCTCCACGCCTGTCCACCATATAAGCCAATAATTCTTTCGCTTTGGAACTTTTAAAATGAACGGGTCTGTCATCCGCAAAAACTTCAAAATTGCCGAAAGTCCTTATATAAATGCGTTTTTTCAAACGTTTGGATAGCAGCTTGGCTCTGTTTAAAATATCCTCCACATCTTCCTTTGTATAGGGCTTAAATACAAAATAATCTGCTTTCATATGAATAAATTCTTCCAAATACCGCTTGTGCGCTGTTACAAATACAATAATAATAGTCGGATAAAGCTTCTTTAATTCTTTCGCCAATTCAATGCCTCCGATTCCGGGCATCTCGATGTCCAATAAGGCAAATTCAACAGTGTTATGGCGGGCATAGGCAAGCGCAGCGGTACCAGAAGTGAATGTGCTGACAATTTCGATTTCGTCGATCAATGCACATTCAACTTCGAATTGTTTCATCATCCATATCTCATCATCAACCAAAATCGTTTTCACAATCTGCTTTCCGTCCTTTTTTCGCTATTTTAACGGTAACGACAGTTCCCTTGCCCTGTTCGCTGAATAAATCCACTTCTGCTCCCGACAAAGTGCTTAATCTGTAACTCGAATTGCGGATACCGATTCCTCTTCGGTTTTTCATGACAGCTTCCGAATCAAAACCGATACCGTCATCAATGATTTGGATTAACCATTCTTCTTTGGTTCCATATGTTCTTATAATCACCGTACCTCCCTCGACCTTTTTACATACACTATGCTTGATCGCATTCTCGACAAAGGGTTGTATGGATAATGGCGGTACGGAAAATTTATCCGACTTGATTTCAAATTGAACGATCAGACGGTCATAAAAACGCTCCATTTCGATTGCTGTATATGTTTTGATATGCTTAAGCTCTTCCGAAAAAGGAACCAGCGGGACGTCTTCCAGAGAATTGAAATTATAGGTAAGATAATTTGAGAAATCATAGATCATTCTGTACGCTTTTTCAGGATCGCATTTGATCATAACGCGAATTGTGGTAAGCGCATTATAAATAAAATGCGGCTGTATCTGGCTGATCATAAGCTTGATCTTGGTTTCATTATATTCTTTTTGGATCGTAAGCTGTTTTATTGTCCGGTCATGCGCCGAGATCAATACGGCTGTCATTTGAAGTAAAGAAAAAACAAGCGCGCCGACGGCGGTCAGACTGATTGAATAGTTGTATTTATAAGCCGTATGAGTGAACATTTCAATCGAAGCCAGAACACATAAAATACCGACTCCTGCTGCTATTAAGAATTTGTATTTTCTATTTGAATTATTGCTTTTCAGCTCACTATATAAAGCAGCCATAAAAACTGATAGCATGATGATGTAGGAAACATGCAACGTTGCGTTAAAATCAACCGCGGAGATCATGCTTAGAATTGTTGTAATGATAAAATTAAGCAGCGAAATACAAAAAAAAGTCGCAAATATCTTTTTATATTCGGTTGAACTTTTCAAAAATAAATAAAATGAGTAAGTGATCGGAATTATACGCAAACAAAAATTCATAATGCAATGATCGATAAAATAAAATCTCGAATTAATATGCGGTTCACATACATTTGAAATCAACATCAATCCGAGAATCGCTATATTGATGGCAAGATAAATGGATCCCCGCGAATCGGCTTCGCCGATAAAAGAGACTATTGAAAATATAAACATAAGTAAGCCCAATACAACGATACTGAATCCCAGTTGAAGATTCGTCGATGCTTGAGATGAAGCGAACAGAAGGGTTTCTGAATGAGTTCCGATAATTATTTGGGGTATAATGCCGCTATAATAGGAATAGGAACTTGTTAACTTTACTGTAATGGATTTACCGGCGTACGCTTTGTCTAGCAGAACAAAATTCCAAGCCGGAAAGGTTTGCATAAATATTCCTCGGTTGATATAATTTTTACTTTCATAAATAAGTTCGTCATCCACATAGATCGCAATCAATGCGTTTATACTTTTAAAAGCAATATAGGTTCCATCATTTAAAACCCCCGGCAGATCGTTGCGCATGAATACCACATCATTTTTTTTCGCTTTTATATAATTCGGAATCGTTATGATATTTTCATTATTTCCATTTATTTTCACATGCCATCCGCTGTCAAAGGAAAGGAGATCCACATCATATAAGATTGCACCGCTTTCGTTCGGTAAAGAAGCCGATATACTGAATAAAGAAATACTTACAGCCAACAGCGTGCAAAAAATAATCGCAAACAATAAATTTTTTTCTGATATTATTTTTTGTTTCATTTTTTTCCTTTTTTAAAAAAATAACAGCGCAATTTCGGCGCTGTTATCGGAAATGCGACCCTTGACGCAAATACATTTCTAACCACCGAAAGAAAGATCTGGCTTTCGCTGATAAGCGATTACAGTTGCAAGGATGCAGCCGCGGATTTTCACCGTGTTCCGACATAGTCGTGGCATTCAATTGAGTCAAGTATATAATAAATGATCATGTTTTACAAGAGAATGTTTCGTATAATCCTAGTTTATAATTCATGTCACAAAAAAAGCCAAACTCAAAAAAAATTATCAGATATTTTAATGGTTATTTTAATATAAACCATATTTAATTTTGACTCGTTCCGCTTTTTCGATACAGATATTGCCGATAATAAACATAAAAAACGCGCTCCCTGCGGCGTGAACCGCATCATACGGAACACCGGAAATATAAAGGATGCCGAGTGATTTCCAGCTAACGGTAATTTCAGTCGCAACCGCCATGCTGCCCATTATCATAGCGGCAATGTTCATGATGCCGCCGTATACGATAAATGTAGCAAAAAATCCGTAAATCGCTAAAGTTATACGGTCGACGGGCAGTCTCTTTCGTTGCAAAAACAATCCCACAATGAACCCTGCCGCGCCGAAAGCATAAAGCTGCCATCCCCAAAAGGTACCGTTACCCCAGATATTATGTAGGATACCGCCTAAACCTACCGATATCAAAATGCTTAAAATCGGTCCCGTACCAATATGAAAACGTATTTGCTTTTTTTGATTATTGCTGACATTCAAATTAAATATAATTCCAGAAAGAAAACCGAGAAGCCCCCAGCTGAACATCTGAAACGGCGTCCAGACTCCCTGACCCGCAAACATATTGCAGACAAAACGCGCGAGCGCTCCGCACAAGAAACCCGCTTCAGGTCCAAACGCGATTCCTGTAATCATCACCATCGCGCTGCCTGCCTGAAACGGTGTCGTCATGTAAAAAGCAAGGTTTCCGACACAGGTCAGGGCGCTCATTACGCTGATGATCACCAGCTCTCTGGCCTGCGGTTTTCTTTTTTCAAACATCATGAAAAAAGGTATCATAATGTAAAGAATAATCAGCAGACTGATCCATAAGTATTTTCCGTTCGTGAGCTGTTTATAGCCCATTATAAGCGTGAGAGGGATCACGGCAATAATTATAATTGCCGATAGCAGCGTCCTTTTTTTGCCGTGGGGTTCATTTCTATGTTCAACCATTGCCTATTCCTTTATCGCTGTAAGACTTGGATTTATTTCAACCGGTTTGACGGGCCTTGTGTCGTGTGTAAAATCATCGGTCTCAAGCAGTCCGTACTTGATCTTGATGCGTTCCAGCTTTTCGATCATGGGATTGGCCAAAACGAATAAAAAGAAAATCGTAGCGATTGCATGGATCAGGTTGAACGGGATTCCCGCTGCGTAGATTGAAAGCACGGCTGGAAGGCTTATTGCATTTAAAGAGCTGACTACAGTCGATAAATCGACAAGCGCTCCGTAGATAAAAAAAGTGGAAATTCCTCCGTAAATGATCAGCCATGACCGCCTATTGCTTATTTTGCTATTTTGAAATAAAACTCCCGCCAAAAATCCGATGATTCCGAAGGAAAACATTTGAAACGGCGTCCAAAGTCCCTGCCCAAAAAAGAAATTGGAGATAAATGCCGACAACGCTCCAACCAAAAAACCCGCTTCTCCTCCAAAACAAACGGCAGTGATGATCACAATGGCACATACGGGTTTAAACTGAGGCAGCATATAAAAGGCTGCCCTGCCCGCTACCGCAATGGCCGTAAGCACCGCTATCACTACCATTTCTCTGGCTTGTGGCTTTCGGCTTTCAAAGATGAGCACAAACGGCAGCATCGTTTCAACGATCACCGCAGCGCTGATTACATAGACGATCCTTCCCGATAGATGGTAATCACTTGAAAGATAATACCAAACACCCAACGCTATGGTCAACGGAATGATCAATAAAATCAAAATTGCGGCCGACTTGGTTCGTTTGCTCGATTTTTTCTTATCTGTGCTCACTGCATTTCTCCCTGATCTGTAATATTAATGGTTGATCTTAAGATTTTCCATTTGTAATTCATTATGATATTCACAAAAACAGGCATTAGGCATAGCGCCGCATAGCAAGCGTAGATCATATAACTGAAGGCAGTGATCTTATTCATAACGATTTCCGGATTGTATAAAATGTTGTTCTGTCCTAACGCCGCTCCCGTGAGCACGCCGATGACTAAAAAAGAAAGCGCGAAGATAAAAAGTCGGTCTCTGTTATCAAAGCGATAGATGGAAAAGGCCGTTCTGCCTTTCAGACCGTATCCGCGGCTTCGCATGGAATCCGAGGTTTCTATTCCGTTTTCCAACGCCCAACTCAGCAGCATGGAAAGGATTCCTATTCCGTTTTTTGCCCTTTGAAGGATGTTTCCGCATGCGGCGTCTCTTCCGATGCATTTTTGGGCATTTGCGATGATTTTAACCTGTGCTTTATATTTGGGCACAAATCGCAGAACCATAGAAAAGATCAAAGAGAGCGCAGGAATCACTCTGCCGAAAAGATAGATGAATTTATCGCTCGTAATTGTTTCGTTGTAGCATGAGAACCACATAACAACCGATGTCAGCATAAATCCCGAAGCGATGCTGAATAGAAATGATTCCAGCGTAAAACTGTTGCCGCCGGGTAGCTTAAATAAAACCGTTACGCCGTAATGCGTAAACATCGAATTAAAAAAAGAAGAAAATATGATCATAAATACGAAGAAAAAAAGATTGAATAACAGCGCTTTTTTACCTCGCAGATAGACTGAATAAATAAACGAACAAACAAAGGAAACCGCCAAAAAAACAGGATGCATAAAAAACATCGAAAAAGCAATCACCGAAAAGTAATATAAAAAGTTGATGACCGGATGATAGCCCGAAAACGTGTCCTTCATACTGTTGCCTCCGAATTCAGTAAAACTTCATTTGAAAAGGCTCTGGGTCGATTGAAGGCGGACATCGGGGCATAATTTTTTAAATTTTGACGGCACAGGCTGATCACATCTTCATTGGTTACGGCATTTTTAAACAGATGGCGCGACATGCGGTTGGCTGCGGTAGTATAAAAGCTGTTGCCCGAAAAAAAGCGGTTGGGGCTATCCGTGGTCACGATCGATCCGTTGAAAAACATCGAACAAATCTCTGCATGACGGGCGCAGAATTCTACGTCGTGGGATACCATGAGGACCGTCACACCGTTCGAAGTAAGATTCTTAAGGATGCACGCAAGTTTTAATTTAAAATCGTTATCGATGCCTTTTGTCGGTTCATCAAGGAGCAATATCTTGGGGTCCAGAAGGAGGACTTTTGCCAGCGCCGCCCGCTGCTGCTCGCCTCCGCTGATGTCGTACGGATGCATTTCGAGTAAAGATTCGATTTCCGTAAGCGCGGCCACTGTCTGCACCTTCTTATATTTTTCTTCATCGGCAAGTTTGCTGTCTCTGAGCATATCGTACAGATCCGACCCGACGGACTTTTTGACAAAAAGTGACTGAGGATCCTGCGGAAGCATGGCAAGCTTATGGGTAAAAAGTTCATTTCCTTTATATTTATCCATTTCTTTTCCATCAATAATGATTTTTCCTCTATAAGGCTTATTAATGGAGGAGAACAGCGTAAGCATGGTTGATTTACCGGTTCCGTTTCCGCCGACAACCGCATATAAACTTCCTCTGGGAACCTTAAGGTTAAGTCCGGTGATCACATCGGGAGACTCCTTATCATATCGAAACCACGCATCCCTGCATTCTAAGGCCAGATCGCTTTTTTTAACTTCATCCAAGCAGCCTGTCTCATGTGCTTGATCAATTATGGTAAAATCTAATTTTTTATCCGAAAACAAATCACTCAGCCAATTTCTTCCGTCCCGTACGGTGATGGGACAGGACAGCTCGTTTTCGACGGCTGCGTAAATCTGCATAGGCGCAGGCATAGCCGAAAACATCGCATGATGGGTCTGTTTTAACATTTCTCCCACTTTTTCCGGCTTTCCTTCGGCAATGATCTTTCCGTCATCCATCACAATGGCCCTGTCCGCAGACGGAAATACATCCTCCAGCCGATGCTCCGTAATAAGGATGGTGGTACCAAGCTCGCGGTTGATTTTTCGTACGGTTTCCAGAAAATCGCTTGCGGCAATAGGGTCGAGTTGAGAAGTCGGCTCGTCCAAAATGAGCACGGAAGGCTGCATCGCCATAATGGATGCCAGATTGAGAAGCTGCTTTTGTCCGCCGGAAAGCTCGGTTACCTTTTTATCAAACCAGTTTTGAATACCAAAATAGCTGGCCATTTCAGCTACGCGCAGCCGGATGGTTTTATTATCGGCACCCAGACTTTCAAGGCCGAAGGCCAGCTCATGCCATACCTTGTCGGTGACGATTTGATTGTCGGGATTTTGCAATACATAGCCGATGGATGAGGACTGTGTGCGAAAATCGACCTCGGAAAGAATTTTTCCTTCAAAAAGGATTTGACCGGACCGCTTTCCGTGTGGCGTCAGCACTGTTTTTAAATGCTTGAGCAAAGTGCTTTTTCCACTGCCCGATTTTCCGCAAATCGCGTCGAATTCACCTGCTTTAATTGTAAGATCTATATGATTTAATGCATTATTCTCACTCAGCGGATAGCTGAACGTTAAATCTTTGATTTCAAATGACATTATATCCTCCGATGAATTATTTGGAACGTATCCTATTAGTATAAATGCCGTTGAACCGATACTTTAAATTTTGCAGTCTCGATGGGGATTTTAAACATGAGCAGCAATTTGCAAAAAAGTGAGATAAAGTTCTTTCTTTGCCAAAAAAATAACAGCACACTTACGGCGCTGCCAGCAGAAAAAATGCGATCCTTGACGCAATTTCACTTACAACCACCGAAAGAAAGATCTGGCTGACGCAAAGGCGCTCACAGTTGCAAGGATGCAGCCACGGAATTTCACCGTGTTCCGACATATAGCGGCATTTAATTGGTTAAAGTATATAATAAATCAAAAAATATTACAAGTGGTTGTTACATTAACGTGCGATTTCTTGATCGGCCTAGGATACGGCTCTATTAGGAAGATACACTTTACTTAAATATCAATCATAAAAGGAAGAGTAAATCGCGGTTTTTTCTTGGCAAAATAAGAGGTTCTTTATTACTGAAATGTTATATCCGCTCATATCAAGCTTCAAAATTCGTTGTTATGCTATCAGCAAACATGAATCTCAAGAGTTTTGAATATTTCCTCGGTCAACTAAGAGAACTTCACTAATTAAATGATTCGTGTATTTCTAATTTGAGTTGAAAAGCATCTTGATTATTACAAAAATGAGGCCTGCCGCCTATTACTCACAGACAACAAGCCCTCACGGCTGCATGTTCTATTATTTTACTATCTTTCTGGGTTCACATCATTTCCATACCGATTCTCTTCATTTTACGGATATCAATTTTAATGACTTATAGTAATAACTTTATTACCGATTCTATTTATTCTTTCTGGTATCGATTTCCGCCTGATATCCAGCTAGCTTATCGGCGGTGAGCCTGTAACCCAGCATAAGGATCAGCGCGGAAACCAGGGCGAATATGCCCGGTATAAAGAGAAAGACATTAATAACTGCGGTCTTAAGAGCCAGTGAAGCAGTTTTGGGATCGGCACCCGCGACAAAACCGGCGGTTGCCAGAGCAAACGGTATGATCGTTCCTCTCGAAATGATTGCGATTTTAAGAGCAAGATTCATCATACCCATGACGAACGGAGCGGCATTTTTGCCTGTTTTCCATTCGCTGTAAACGGATACGTCGGAATAAAGCGCGACGTTGGTTGAAGAAATAATGCCTAGAAATAGCCTGGCAATCAATACACCCACAAAAAATAGGGTCACATTCATTGCAACGAATTTTGTACCGATCAAAAAGACGGCTAAACCGAAAGTTGAGACGACCGATGCATTCCTTGTGGAAAGTTTTTTAGCCACAGAGCTGCTGATAAAAGCGCCTACGACCTGCGTAATGGCTCCCAAAAGAAGATAAAGCGGAAACTGCTTCATGTTTTGCGCTACATAGGTGAAATAATATGCGGCCGAGGCCGTCATAATGAAGTTGACCATGTAACGGAAAAAGTCACCGAGCAGCAATATCAGCAAATGGGGATTTTGAAATGCGCTTTTTAACATGTCCACTAGCGTAATTTTTGAAGAAGGAGCCGCTGCCGCTTCCGCTCCGGTTTCTTCATAGCCCTTGGTGATCTTAAAGATCACAGCATAGCCAAGCAGCATCAAAAATGCCATCAATCCGGCCAAAATCGTATACCCGGTGATTGCATTACCCACCGCTGTACCAAAAAATACGGCAAGGGGTGTAGCTATATAAGAGAAGAAAATCCCGGATAATGAAGTCCAGGTACCTCTTCTTGCCGCCAGCAGCGCGCGTTCCTCCGGATTATTTGCAAGCAGCGGAATCAGCGATACGTTTGCAACCCAGCCGATGTTCCAGATGATATGACTGAGAATAAAGCCTGCGCACACGATGATGGCAGCAACCGCTTCGGTTCCGATCTTCGTATACTGGAACATGTAAAGAATAACGACTAAGGGCGGAGCTACGATCAGCCATGACCGATTGCGGCCCCATTTCATAGGTTTCATCCCGCTGATGATACCGCCGTAGATCGGCGATAGAAAAGCGTCAACGATACTGGTTACCGATCCCACAAGCGCAACGACGGTAAGGGAAAATTTAGCGACATTGGTCATAAAAAAAACAAATAAATAAAGTTCTACGCTTGTCATCATAGAAAATCCAAGGTCGCCGATGCCATATAAACTTTTTATGGCAGTGCTTAAGGGTTTTTTCATTTGTGCCTCCTGATTAATTTTTTAATTTCGATATATTTGATTAGTTCTTTAATATATTTTTCGTAATATCGATATTTAAATCTCATTAAGGATTTGATTCTATTTTTAGCAATTTTTTTAATTTAATCAATTATTTTTTTATTTATATCAGCGTAGACCTAAATTAGACAATACAAAAGAAGATCCGACTATAATCAGCTTCTCTCTATTGTCCGATCGTTTCGTTATGTAACAGTCACCAATTTCCAAATTTTAAGAATAACTTCAAATAAAAAAAGACGCATCAAACAATGCGCCTTTTTAATTGAGCAGTCGATTATTTCGATTTTTTAGCGTCGATTTCAGCCTGATAGCCGGCAAGTTTTTCAGCCGTCAATCTGTAGCCTAAAAGAAGGATCAGCGCGGATACCAGAGCGAAGATGCCCGGGATGAAGAGGAATACGTTGATAACCGCTGTTTTAAGAGCAAGTGAAGCCGTTTTCGGATCTGCGCCTGCTACAAAGCCAGCTGCGGACAACGCGATCGGAATGATGGTTCCTCTGGAAACAACCGCAACTTTAAGAGCCAGGTTCATCATACCCATGACAAACGGAGCGGCGTTTTTGCCGGTTTTCCATTCGCTGTATACGGATACGTCAGAATACAACGCTACGTTTACGGAAGAAAGGATGCCGAGGAAGAGTCTTGCGATCAATATGCCCACAAAGAACATCGTTATGTTTAGAGCCACAAATTTGGTAGCTATCAAAGAGATAGCAAGGCCGAAAGTGGAAACAATGGAAGCGGTTCTGGTCGTAAGTTTTTTAGCAAGCGTGCTGCTGATGAACGCACCGATAACCTGAGTAACAGCGCCCAGCAGTAAGTAAAGGGGCATAAGCTTCATGTTCTGCGCCACATAAGTGAAGTAGTAAGCTGCAGCGGCAGTCATGATGAAGTTAGTCATATAACGGAAGAAGTCGCCAAGCAATAATACCAAAAGATGCGGGTTTTGAAACGCGCTCTTGAGCATATCGCCGAAAGTAACTCTTGCTGCGGGCGTAGCAGCTGCTTCTGCGCCGGTTTCTTCATAACCTTTGGTGATTTTGAAGATTACGAGGTAGCCTAAGAGCATTAAGAATGCCATCAAGCCTGCGACAACACTGTAACCTGCTACGGCGCTGCCTACGACTCCGCCAAAAAATACTGCGAGAGGAGTAGCGATGTAGGAAAAGAAGATACCGGATAAGGATGTCCACGTTCCGCGTCTGGAAGAAAGCAATGCGCGTTCTTCGGGGTTGTTGGCGAGAAGCGGGATCAAGGATACGTTTGCAACCCAGCCGATGTTCCAAATGATGTGGCTGAGGATGAAGCCTGCGCATACGATTGCGGCGGCTACCGGTTCGGGACCGATTTTTGTATACTGGAACATGTAAAGGATAACGACAAGGGGAGGAGCTGCGATCAGCCAGGAACGGTTGCGTCCCCATTTCATCGGCTTCATTCCGCTGATGATACCGCCGTAGATCGGTGACAAGCATGCATCAACGATACTGGTTACCGAACCGATGATTGCAACAACAGGAAGAGAGAATTTTGCAACGTTGGTCATAAAAAATACGAATAAATACAGTTCTACGCTCGTCATCATGGAGAAGCCGAGGTCACCGATGCCATATAAGCTTTTTATGGCAGTGCTTAAGGGTTTTTTCATTTGTGCCTCCTATGAAAATTTATGTATCTAATAGGTGTTAACCTACATAGACAAAATGAGAATAAGATATTAAAATATTTTTTATAATTATGATATCAGATTCAATAGTTACGACATGATTATATATGATTCGACATATTCTGTCAAGATTTTTCTAAACAATATTATTTTTTCAAAATAATATTTAATATTGTCGAAATTTGTCACATTAAGCCATAATAGGATTTATCCTCATTTGTCTGAAAGAAAAGCTTGCAGATTTGCAGTCTTTATCACGTCCAGGCGCATTTGAATATTGGTAATGCTGAATCAAGTGATCTATAACCCAATATAAAATTTTATTGTGATCAGTTGTTAAAGGCAGCTTGAGCTGTTTTCCAAAAGTTACTAATAATGAGTCCAAATTAACATTTAGATCTTACGCCATTGAAAGACACGAATTAAACTTTTACTTTCACTTATTTACTATTTCAACTATCGAATAACGACAAAAAAGAGATCCGCAAAGGGATCTCTTTTATTTGTAAATCATTATTCGTATATAGAAGTTATGCTTAAGCCTGCGCTTTTCGTGCATCGATTTCAGATTGATACTGCTGCACTTTTTCTCTTGTGAGTTTAAACGCAACCAACAAAATGGCGGCAGT
>DAITPG010000004.1:0-28562 GCA_036833715.1 Eubacteriaceae bacterium
ATTGACGTGAGGTTTTTTTCTTTCATATTTTTGTTTTGCCATTGATTTACTCCTTAATATTTCCTATTATTTTTGCCGCAGCTGATTGCGGTACCTGTTCATAATGCGAAAACTGAAGCGTGTGTGTTCCTCTTCCCTGTGTTTTGGAACGGAGCACGGTTGTGTATTGGAACATTTCCGCGAGGGGTACAAATCCTCTTACGGTCTGTGCGCCGTTACGGGCATCCATACCTTCGATCCTTCCTCTGCGGGAGTTGATGTCGCCGATCACATCACCCAAATATTCTTCGGGTACCGTGACTTCGATCTTAAAGATCGGTTCAATCAAAATCGGTCCTGCTTTTTTGATCGCGTCTTTGATCGCCATAGCTCCGCAGATTTTAAAGGCCATTTCGGATGAGTCGACTTCATGTATCGAACCGTCAAGCAGCGTTACCTTGACATCCAGAACTTGATACCCTGCAAGGATACCG
Source organism: Eubacteriaceae bacterium (assembly GCA_036833715.1). Lineage (GTDB taxonomy): Bacteria > Bacillota > Clostridia > Eubacteriales > Anaerofustaceae > JBGMEA01. The sequence continues at coordinate 474 of DAITPG010000004.1, forward strand.
TTTTCCAAGGCGCCCTGGATCCCTTTGTTGACCGGCTCGATGTATTCCTTCGGAATGGCACCGCCCACCACTTTGCTTTCAAATTCGTAGCCTTTGCCGGTTTCGTTGGGAACGACATCGATGACGACGTGCGCATACTGGCCTTTACCGCCGGACTGCTTGACATATTTCATATTTACATTTGCAGCCTTGGTAATGGTTTCTTTGTAAGCAACCTGCGGTCTGCCGACGTTGGCTTCCACTTTAAACTCACGCATCATACGGTCTACGATGATTTCAAGATGCAGTTCGCCCATACCCGAAATGATCGTCTGGCCCGTTTCTTCATCAGTCTTAAATTTGAAGGTAGGGTCTTCTTCCGATAACTTAAGCAGTGCCTGGATCATTTTATCCTGACCCGCTTTGGTTTTCGGTTCGATTGCTACCGATATAACCGGTTCGGGGAATACCATGGATTCCAAAACGATCGGGTCGTTTTCGATACACAAAGTATCTCCTGTAGAAACTTCTTTTAAGCCTACCAAAGCGATAATATCGCCAGCATAAGCTTTTTCGATATCTTTTCGTTCGTTGGCATGCATTTGCACGATTCTGCCGATACGTTCCTTTTTACCCTTTACAGGATTGTAAACGTAGGAACCGGCCGCTAACGTTCCGGAATAGATCCTAGTAAACGCAAGTTTTCCGACGAACGGGTCTGCCATTATTTTGAAAGCGAGAGCCGCGAAAGGTTCGCTGTCGTCTGCCTGTCTGATTTCTTCTTCCCCGTTTCTGGGATTGATACCTACGGTCGGCGGTATATCCAGGGGTGAAGGCAGATAATCAACAACGCAGTCCAGCATTTTTTGCACGCCTTTGTTTTTAAAAGACGAACCGCATATGATGGGAATGATTTCGGCGGAAAGGCACGCTTTTCTGATTGCCGCCTTCAATTCCTTTTCACTGACTTCTTCGCCTTCCAGGAACTTTTCCATGATCGCTTCATCGTAATCGGAAACAGATTCAATCAGGCTTTCGTGATATTGTTGAGCGATTTCAAGCATATCTGCGGGAATTTCGGTCTCGTCAATGACTTTGCCCTCATTGTCCCTGTATAAATAGGCTTTCATTGTAATCAAATCTATCATACCGGCAAAATTTTCTTCTTTTCCGATCGGCAGTTGAATCGGTACGGGATTGGTTCCCAAACGGCTTTTCATCATGGAAACTACGTTAAAGAAATCCGCTCCCATGATGTCCATCTTATTGACATACGCGATTCTAGGAACACCATACTTATCAGCCTGACGCCATACCGTTTCCGACTGGGGCTCAACTCCGCCTTTGGCGCAGAAAACCGCAACCGCTCCGTCCAAGACTCTTAAGGATCTTTCAACTTCAACGGTAAAATCTACGTGTCCGGGTGTGTCGATAATATTGATGGTGCAATTATTCCAGTGACAGGTCGTAGCTGCGGAAGTGATCGTAATGCCGCGTTCCTGCTCCTGAGCCATCCAGTCCATTTGCGCGCCGCCTTCATGCACTTCCATTGTCTTATGGATTCTGCCCGAATAGAACAAAATCCTCTCTGTTGTCGTTGTTTTTCCGGCGTCAATATGAGCCATGATTCCGATATTTCGGGTGTTTCTTAAAGTGTCTTTTCTATTCACAATCAATACCTTTTCTGCTTACCACTTATAGTGAGAGAAAGCTTTGTTCGCTTCTGCCATTCTATGTGTGTCTTCCTTCTTTTTAACGGAAGCGCCCGTATTATTTACGGCATCCATGATTTCTCCCGCTAATCTTTCTTTCATGGTTCGCTCGTTACGTTTTTTTGTGTAGGTAACAAGCCATCTTAAGCCCAGCGTCTGTCGTCTTTCGGGGCTGACTTCAAGCGGAACCTGATAGGTCGCTCCACCGACTCTTCTTGCTTTGACTTCGAGTACTGGCATGATATTGTTAAGGGCCTGTTCAAAGGCTTCCAACGGCTCTTTACCCGTTTTCTGGTTAACAATGTCAAATGCACCGTACACTATTTTTTGTGCTACGCCCTTTTTACCGTCAAGCATGATGTTATTCAATAACTTAGTAACAACAATGCTGTTATAGATCGGATCGGGGAGCACCTCTCTTTTGGGTACCGGTCCTTTTCTTGGCACGACTCTTCCCTCCTATAAAAATATTAAATTTTCATCGGTACTCGACAAAATTTCTTTTGCCGTTTGTGCGCTTATATATAAAATATAAGCCTTATCGCTTATACGATATTTTACACACTATTTTTTTACTGGTGCGGCTTTCGGTCTTTTTGCGCCGTATTTGCTTCTTGCCTGCATTCTTTTCGCTACGCCTGTTGTATCCAACGCGCCGCGGATGATCTTGTAACGAACGCCCGGTAAGTCTTTTACCCTGCCGCCTTTAACCATAACCACGCTGTGTTCCTGCAGGTTGTGACCGATGCCCGGAATATAAGCGGTAACTTCGATTCCGTTTGTCAGTCGTACTCTGGCAATTTTACGCATTGCGGAGTTCGGTTTTTTCGGTGTGGCAGTTCTTACTACGGTACAAACACCACGTCTCTGCGGATTTGCTTTGAGCGCCGGAGTCTTTGTTTTGTAAACTACTTCTTCTCTGCCTTTACGAATAATTTGATTGATTGTCGGCATTTAATTTTTCACCTCCTGTTTATGGTTTTATAATAGCCGCGGTAACGGCACCTCTGCTGATACCGCAGGAATTACCAAGCTCTTGCATGGTCGGTACGTTTTCAATGATAATATCCTTGCTTTCGCAAGCCTTCAGTATTAAGTTTCTCATGTACTCGCCGGCATCCTCCGCAAGGAAAACGGTGAGCGCACGGTCATTCTCAATGGCTTTTACCGTCTGTTTTGTGCCCACGACGAATTTTTTCTCTTTGATATTTTGCAGCAAAATCTCACCCCGTGATATCATCTTTTGCATAAAAATTATTCTGCACAAAAAGAACGCGCCTATTCAGCCAATATATTGTATCATTCAATTATACCTCTGTCAATGTAAATTAGTACAAAAACACGGTAAAAAGGCACCTTTACACCTATTTCACGAGAATTTGACCTCGATTTCCATCGGCGTAAATGCGTACAAGTCTAAATTAATATTATAACACAAACTTTTTATATTGCAAAGAAAAACCATTCGGTTCCATTTGATTTGATTTTAAAGCTTTTGAGGATTATAATAGGTTAAAAAAATAGGAAATCAGTGCAAGAAATGAAGATAGATCTGGAACAGATAACTGCTGAGAATATTGTGGCGTACAAAATATTCGAAAATACATATGAAGACCATTTAAAAGTCTATATGTCGCGTCTTCATCCAAATAATCACGAAGATTTTGAGAAGCTGAACAACGAAGGACTGCTTCGGTGGTATTACATCCTTGCGGACGGCAAGCGCATCGGCAGCATTTGGCTTGAAAAAGAAAAGGCGGAAGATGATTTCGCGATACTCGGCCTTTTTATCGACGATGACAGCTGCAGAGGGCAGGGCATCGGTGAATATATCATCAATCATATAATAAAAAAGGATGCAGCCGATCTTCGATTATCAAACATCATCCTTCGCGTGCGCTGCAACAACCCGCGCGCTATCCGCTGCTACGAAAAATGCGGCTTCAGAGAGGTTGCACGGGGAATCGGGAGCACGGGACTGGAAGGGATGGAGATGCACAGGCAAATTGATCAATAATTAATTAAGTCAGACAATCTCTTTACGCCTGAAAATCCATAAAGCCATAGAATACAACGCACCCGCAGAAACCGGCAAAACGATGATGCCTTGCGCATAATTGCCGACCGATGTTCCCTTAATAATATCCGCCATCGGCAGGTATGTCACAGGGTTTACGGATAAATAAAGAAGATTTCCCATAGAAAAAGTCAACAGATAGATGATGAAAAACGATAAGATTGCAGCGCCGATGCTTCCCGAACCCGTTTCAAACAAAACGGAAAATACAAGAACAAATGCATTTGCCAAAATGATCTGAAACAGAATCAAAGGGATTATCAAGGCAACAAAATTTCCCATACCCATGTCTCTTCCATCGCTTAGCAATACGGGATAGTCTGCGGATCCGAAACCGTGCGCAAGTCCGAGCAATAAATAGGCAATTCCGAATACGACTGCAACCAGTCCTGATGTCACGACTGTATTGGAAACGTACTTTGAAAATAAAATAACTGACTTCTTCATCGGCTGCGTCATCAACGGTTTATGAGTGCCTGTTTCATACTCGCCCGAAATCGAGTCGGCGCCTATCATCGCAATCATCATTATAATCAGCAAAGGCATAATATTGCTGTAAGAAAGCGCAATAAAATTAAATGCGAGCATGGAGCACGTTGTATCGATCGGCTCGATGTTTTTTTCGAGCAGGATTCGGTCTATGGCAATTTCCTCTTCCAGTTCTGCAAATTGCGTTTCCTGCGGATTTTCGTTCTGCATTATCAGTTCATTTAACTGTATCTGCAAATTCAACCGTTCTCTCCAGTCCTCTTTACTTACGGCGAATCTGATTTTTTTCAACATTTCGTATTTGTTTTGATAATAGATTTCTTTAGCGGAATTTTTATCGGAGGATTCGCTATAAGTGTTCAGTATCGTTTGTGTATTTCTTGACTGGATATCAAGTTCATCCAGAAACCTTTGCGTGCTGCGTGCTTCCGCCCGAAGATTTGCGAATATGTAGATACCGATGAAGGCGATAAATAGCAGCATCACCAGTATATTTTTCTTTTGCGAAAACAATTTTTTTATCTCAAATGAAATCAACGTGCCCATAATGCCTCCCCGTTATTGACGAAATAAAATGTCAGCTTCTTATTTCCTTTCGGCGGAAAATCACAGCCGAAAGCAGATAACAGACAGCGGCAGTTACGGATAAACAAATTAGGCCGTTAACGTAACTGATCTTGCTGTTGAGCAAGGTTTTTACGGGAATGCCATCCAGCACATCGGAAATATACAAATAAGAGAGCGGATTATACTGCGCATTATCAACGATGATGCCCAAATGATAGGTCATCAGATAAAGGGCCGTCAGCAAAATCAGCGGCACGCTAATGCTGCTTGCGTTATTGTTGAACATTACCGACATCAGCATCGAAAACGCAACCGCCGCAACGACCATAAGAACGATCATCGGAAGCATGGCGGCAACAAAATGACTGATGCCTACCAGCTCACCCGTATAAAACACCGTGGGATAATCGGTATCGCCGAAGCCCTTTACAATTCCCAAAAGCAGAAACAATCCGCCGAATACCGCCGTGAAGATGCCAAGGCAGATCAAGGTCTGCGCTATGATTTTTGATAAAAGAAGCTTTGTTTTGCTTATAGGTTGCATCAGCAAAAATTTGACCGTTCCCTTTTCGATTTCGCCGGATACATTGTCTGTGACAAACAGCAAGATAAATCCAATCATAAGAAGCGGGATAAATTCGGTAAAAGCCAGCCGAATAAAGTTATAGGCTTGCATGGAGCAATTCATAAAAACCGGCTCTATATTTTTTTCAAGTAAAATTTCGTTGACCTCAATATTCTTTTTGATTGCGAGCTTTTCGGAAGCGGTGTAGGAATTAGTTGTACGAAGGTTCAGCTCATCAAGCCGATTTTGCGCTAGCAATTGCTGCCGCCAGTTTCCGTTTTTGATGGATTCTACGACCATATTACATAATTGAACACTTTCATTAAAGTAATCAATTTGTTCGTCTGTATGTAGGGAAGCATCAGCGAAATATTGGTCGCTGACTTCACGTGCAAGTTCCAAATTAGTCTGCGCTATATTCAATTCGTTCGTTTGATAATTTCTTTCCAACAATATATTCAAACCGACATATGCAATCAATAGGCTAATAAATAAAATTAACGTAACCCAATTTTTCTTTTTAGAAATAAAATGTTTGACTTCGAATTCGATTGAGTATTTCAAACTGTTTCACCTTATGTCATTATATTTTCATTAAACATAGATACTCAACAACGGTTTTATATAAAACATAAAAGAATTATTTTAAAATCCATAATTCTTTTTATTAAATACTACCGCTGATGTAAAAGTAAATAACGTGATCATCAAAGGAAATATAATAAAAGATTTCCAATATACGATATCTAAATAATTAAAACTTCCGTTTAAAACATTATCCGTGAAAAAATACATTAAGGGATTGTAGGCTGCAATCTTTCTTACAAAATTCATTTTCGAGGATAATATGTAAAGTGCCAAGAATATTATCATTGAAAATGAGATACTGCTTATACCGCTTTTAAACAATACGGAGCATAAGGCTGAATATGAATTAATTGCTATTACGGATAATGCAAATAAAGGAATCATGATTGTTATGTATGAACTTATGCAGATATACTCACCGGTGTAAAATAAGGTGGGATACTCGGGTGAGCCATAACCAAAAGCGATGCCGAGCAATACAAAAAACACAGCGAAAAGAAGGAACAAAAACAAAAGGCAAATAAGCGTCTGTGCAATAATTTTAGAAAACAAAATTTTAGTACGTGAAATCGGTTGACTCATTAAAATCTTATATGTGCCTGTTTCCTTTTCTGTTGAAACTATATCAGAAGTAAGCAATAAAATCATAAGGATAATCAAAACAGGCAACATACCTCCTAAAATCAGGCGGATAAAGTTATAAGACTGCATTGAACTTGCAGAGAATATGGGCTTTATATTTTTTTCGTAAAGAATTTCATTGACTTCTACATCGGTTTGCAGCTTATTGAAATTATACTCATTAAGATTTTCATTTTGAAGTTTCATTTTATCAAGTATAATTTGAAGCCGTAATTGCTCTTTCCAGTCCCCTTTATTGGCGGCAACTGATAATTCATTCAGCACATCATATTTTCGTTGAACGTAATTTCGTTCTGAATTTTGCATATCGTTTGTGCGGTATATCTCCAATTCTTGCGTTACGTTACCGAGCTCATACATGATTTGATTCATTTTCTGCTGAGCTTCATTTTTTTCATTCTTTAAATTAACAGCAATAAATATACCGATAAATGCCACAAAAACAAGCATTATTCCTACGTTCTTTTTTTGATTTAAAAATTTCCTAAATTCAAAACCTATTAAAGTACCCATTTGTCCCCCGGCCATACATCGGAAAATCATTATTCCGTTGCATAACTCTTAAAAACTATTTCTTTTTTGGAAAAAACAATAGCGGAAAGTATCCAGCATACAATGGTCATTGCGCCAAAAATCATTTCTCCTGTTTGATAGGTAATATTATTATTACTAAGCTTATTCGCCGCCGCGCCGCTTAATACACTTGGGATATCGATATAAGTCAACGGATTATATTGTGCAATGCCGCCGAGCAAACTAAGCTGATTTGTCAGCAGATAAACCGCTGTCAAAATGAGTGCAGGAATGCAGATGCTTGCTGCGGTATTATCAAATAAGGCGGACATAAGGATCGAAAATGACACGAACGCTACAATCATCAAAACCGCCATTGGGATCATATAGGATAGAAACTTTGCGATACCGATATATTGGCCCGTATAAAACAGCGTCGGGTAGTCCGCAGATTCAAAACCTCTAACCGCTCCCAACAGAAAAAATAGTCCGATCACAGTAATGCCTATAAACCCAAGGCACATCAGAGTATTTACAATTATTTTTGAAGTAAAATATTTTTGTTTTTTTCACGGGTTGAAGCAGCAGGAACTTAAACGTTCCCCGATCTTTTTCCGATGTAAGTGCATCGGATGAAAAAAGAAAGATCAAAAGGAGCAGGATAAACGGCATAGAATCGGTAAAGAAAAGCCGCACGAAATTATAGCCGGTCATCGTGAATTTCGTGTAGATAGGTTCTATGTCTTTATCCAAAAGGATATGTTTGATCGGGGCATCGGGATCATATGGTTCAACATCAGGAAAGGCCATCATTCTATTGATTTCCAAATCGATAGTTAAGATCGTCCTCCAATTTCCATTTTCTGTGGCGTCGACTTTATCGCTGAGTAATTGAATGTATTTTCTGCGAGATATTTTACTTTCTTCTGTAACCATTGGATCATTTTCATATGCTTCACTCATTGCTTGATTTTCATTGTAATTTAATTTTGCCAAATCCAACTCTTGACTTATATATATATTTTCTAAAGCGAAATTAAGTGCAATTGTGCCGGCCAGATAAATGACAAAAATAATTAAAACCGTAAGATTTTTTTTGCTCGCCAAGAATTTTTTGATATCATAAAAAATCAAAGTTCCCATCTAATTCCCTCCGAATAAATCGATATATTCGCTCTCCAATGAATTCAAGATCTCAAGATCACCAAAGCGCAGTCCGCTTGAAGTGAATAGTACCAGAAGATCGCTTAATCGGTTTTTATCCATATGCAGGATAAGTTTCTCGCCTTCAATTTTAGCGCTGTATATATAACTACAGGATTTCGTCAGTTCATAAGCCTTGCCCGCATCAGAAAAACTGAACTTGACTATCTGTGCGTTTACAAAGTCATGATTATCCGAAGTGACGACTATTTCACCATCCTTAATAAAAATGATCCTGTCGCAAATCTTTTCCAGTTCATCTAATATGTGAGAAGAAACCAGGACTGCCATATTATGAGCTCGCGCCTGCTCTACGATAATGTTGCGCAGCTCGATCGTGCCCGTAGGGTCGAGCCCGTTCATCGGTTCATCCAAAATCAGCTGTTTCGGTTCGGAAAGCAGACAGATGATAAGAGCCAGCCGCTGCTTCATGCCCAGCGAATACTTTTTGACTTTATCGTTGATGCGGCTTTTCATGCCCAAAGCTTCCACCATGGCATCTGCTTTGCTTTTTTCAACTTTGCGTATCTTTCGAAAAAATTCCACATTGTCTTTACCGCTTAGATTACCGTAAAGTGCGGGAGTTTCCACGATAGCCGCGATATTGGATAACGCAGCTTCTCGGTCTTTTTTAAGGTCATGCCCGCAGACGGATATGGCGCCTTCATCCGGGGATAGTAAATCCGTAATCAATTTGATGGTTGTGGTTTTTCCCGCTCCGTTGGGTCCCACAAATCCAACGATTTCGCCTTGTTTTACGGTAAAAATTACGTCTTTGATGATATGACTTTTCTTGATTGATTTTGATACGTGACTGACATTTAATACTTCCATTTTTAACCCTCTCCCATTACTTTTCAACAGAATTCTTTAAGCGATTATATCACAGATTGAATATTATAAAAAACAGTTAAAGACACAAAACAGCAAAAGCCCCATACGTTTGTATATGGAGCTTTGCATATTGCTGTTTAAAGATTTTATAAATTTGTCGTTCTTCTCTTTTTAAGAACATAAAGGGTACCGAGCCCTGACATACCCAACAGCAAGATCATTGCCGGCAGGGTCATCGAATCGCCAGTATCCGGAACATCGGGATCCTTCGGATCCGTCGGGACCAGCGTATTCACTACCGTAATATTCATACCGTCGATCGTTACGCCTTTCGGCAGTTTACCCACCGCTTCCAAAGACTCTCCGTCCTCGCTGAGCGCGACTATAAAGTCTGCAACGCCCGTATAACCTACCGGTACGATGCTTTCATGCACGGTATATTCGGTTCCGTATGATACAAGAGCGCTGAACAGGCTGCCGTCCTCATCAATATGGATCGTTAAGTCTTCGATCGTAAACATGGCGCCCGCAAGCAGGTTTTTGCCATCCGTCTTGTTGATGGTCAGAATATTGGTGCGCAGGGTATTTGCGACCGTAATCGTAAGGCCTTCGATGCTTACGCCTTCGGGCAGCTTTTCGGCCACAAGCGATTGTCCGTCTTCGCTGAGCGCGACTTCAAAGTCTTCCGCGCCGATATAACCTGTCGGCACGACGGATTCGCTTACTTTATAAGCCTTTCCGGCTTCGAGCGTTGCAGTAAATTCGGTTCCGCTTTCATCGGCTTTCGCCTTTTCGCCGTCTACCACAAATTCAGCTCCGGCAAGCGCGGCTTCTCCATCCGTTTTAAGGATCGTGATTTCGCTTTGTATCGGCTCGATCTTGGTATTTACTACCGTAATTTCAAGCCCCTCGATGCTGATGCCTTTGGGCAATTCGCCCACGGCAACCAATGATTGGCCGTCATCACTGAGAGTTACTTCAAAACTTTCCGTTCCGACATAGCCTTCCGGAACCTCATTTTCATAGATCGTGTAAACATTGTTATATTCTAAATTCGTTATGAAGGTGCAGCCGTCTTTTTCTGATTTTATATCTTTGCCGCCTATCATAAAGGAAGCGCCCGGCAATAAACTTTGACCGTCGGTTTTCATGATTTTAATATCAGCGGTAATCAGCTTATTCGCAACCGTAATCGTAAGCCCTTCGATGCTTACGCCTTCGGGCAGTTTTTCTGCTACAAGCGATTGTCCGTCTTCGCTGAGCGCAATTTCAAAGTCTTCCGCGCCGATATAGCCTGTCGGCACGACGGATTCGCTTACTTTATAAGCCTTTCCGGCTTCGAGCGTTGCAGTAAATTCGGTTCCGCTTTCATCGGCTTTCGCCTTTTCGCCGTCTACCACAAATTCAGCTCCGACAAGAGCAAATTTACCGTCCGTTTTAAGGATCGTTATTTTGCTTTGTATCGGCTCGATCTTGGTATTTACTACTGTAATTTCAAGCCTCTCGATGCTGATGCCTTCGGGCAGCTTTTCAGCTACAAGCGATTGGCCGTCTTCGCTGAGCGCGACTTCAAAATCTTCCGCGCCTATATAGCCTGTCGGTACGACAGATTCGCTTACTTTATAAGCCTTTCCGGCTTCGAGCGTTGCCGTAAATTCGGTTCCGCTTTCATCAGCTTTCGCCTTTTCGCCGTCTACCACAAATTCAGCTCCAGCAAGCGCGGCTTCTCCATCCGTTTTAAGGATCGTGATTTCGCTTTGAACCGGTTCTTCGGGATCATTCACTACTGTAATTTCAAGTCCTTCGATGCTGATGCCTTTGGGCAGTTCGCCCATGGCAACCAATGATTGGCCGTCATCGCTGAGCTTGACTTGGAAATCCGCGCAGCCGACAAATCCGGCGGGGACTACACATTCATCGATTGTATAGATCGTATTGCATTCGAGCAATGCGCTGAACGTGCAGCCGTCTTTGCTGACCAGCACATCTTCATCGCTGATTGTAAAATAGGCGCCCGAAAGCGGAGATTCTCCGTCGGTTTTCAGGATCTTGACCGTATTGGTATTTAAAGTGTTCTCAACGGTTATGGTCAATCCCTCAATGGATACCCCTTCCGGCAGCGGATTTTCGATCATGGTGAATGCTTGGGGATAGAATTGGACGGGAATCAAAGAGAGTCCGTCACTGCTGAGCATAACCTGGAAATCCGATACGCCCGTGTAGCCCGTCGGTACCGTGCTTTCATGGACGGTATAGATTTTTCCGAACTCTATATCCGTGGTGAAAGTGCTTCCCGCTTCATCAACATCAATATTCTTGTTGACTGCCGCAATCTGAACCATCGAGTCTTCCGTTACCGTAAACGCGGCTCCGGAAAGAAGTTTTTCACCGTCGGTTTTTACGATTTTAAATTCGTTGCCGATCAATTCGTTTTCTACGGTGATTACAAGCCCTTCTATGCTTACCCCGTCGGGAAGTCCTTCATAGATCAGTGATTTTCCGTCATCACTTAATGCAACCTGGAAATCGGATACGCCCGTGTACCCTGTAGGCACAACGGATTCGGAGATGGTATAAACGGTTCCGTGTGTCAACACTGCCGTAAAGGTGCTTTGATCGTCTTTCCTATCCGCTTCTTGACCGGATATTGTAAATGACGCACCCGGCAAGGCTACTTCGCCGTCAGTCTTTAATATCGTTATCGAATTGGTGATCTTTGCATTTGCAACAACGATAAATGAACCGTCAATCGAAACGCCTTCGGGAAGATCTCCAACAGGAACAATCGATTGTCCGTCATCCCCGAGTTTGATCCGGAAATCAGGCAACGGTTCATATCCTGCCGGTACAACGGTTTCTGATACGGTATAGACGGTGCCGTATGTCAACGCTCCCGAAAAATAGCTTCCTGAGGCATCGGGAATCATATTTTCGCTATTTAGCGTAAACATCGCGCCGGATAAAAGCTTAAAGCCGTCTGTTTTGGTTATCGTGATCGGTTTGACGATTTTATTATTATTGACGGTGATAACCATTCCTTCAATACTTACGCCATCGGGAAGGCTTTCATAAACGAGGGATTGTCCGTCATCAGAAAGCGCGATCGAAAAATCACTTACGCCGTTATAACCGGTCGGCGCAGTTTCGGAAATCGTATAGGAATTCCCCCATTCGATCAGTGAAGTGAACGTGTTTCCCTGTTCATTTTCATCTGCTGCAATGCCGTTTAATTTAAATGAGGCGCCGGAAAGCAGACTTTCGCCTTCTTTTTTAAGGATGGTAACGGTATTTGTAAGCTTCGCATTTTCAACCGTTATGGTGAAGCCGTCAATGCTTACTCCATTGGGAAACTCTCCGACAGCCTCTAGTCCCGTCTGATCGGCTTTTATGCGAACGGCAAAATCAGCGACACCGCTGTAGCCCGTGGGAACGGTGCTTTCATGGATCGTATACGGTTTACCGTAATCCATTACGGCGCTGAACGAAGCTGCTTCGATGGCGTTCATTGCTTGCCCATCAATCGTAAACGCTGCTCCCGAGAGCGGGTTTTCACCGTCGGTTTTGACAACGGTAATGTTAAATTGGTTGGGATCATTGTTTACAGTAACAGTCATGCCTTCGATGCTTACCCCGGCGGGCAGGCCGTCGACAGCAAGCAGCGACTGTCCGTCATCGCTGAGTTTTACTTTGAAGTCGGATACGCCGGTATAGCCATTCGGTGCGGCGGTTTCGGATACCGTATAGACGGTTCCGTATACAACCTGCGCGCTGAAAGCGCTGCCGTTTGCATCAGCCGCTGCCGCGTTTCCGTTAATGCTGAAAGAAGCGCCGGGTAGCAGATCGGTGCCATCTTTCTTAATGATGTTCATCGTATTTGTCATCTTTGCGTTGGCAACGGTGATCACCAATCCGTTGATAGAAACGCCGATTGGCAGGTTTCCAACGGGAATTAGAGCCGTACGGGCGCTGTTTAATTTAACCTTAAAATCAGCTGCTCCTATATGGCCGGCCGGCGCGGTTTCGCTGACCGTATATTCGATTACATTATTGATATACGCCGTAAATCGATTGCCTCCGTCGCTCACTTGCATGGCATTGCCATTCAATGTAAAGGAAGCGCCGCAAATTTCAGTTACGCCGTCTGTTTTAACGATATTGATTTCTTTGGTTATATACGGATTGAAAACCGTGACCGTATCGCCGCTGATGCTTACGCCCGAAGGTAAAGCACCGACGCTCACTAAGTTTCCGGCAGCGTCAAGTTTTAATTTAAAGCTGCTAGCGCCTACATATCCGTCGGGCACAAAATATTCAGCAAAAGTGTATTCGCTTCCGTATTTAAAGGTTATGTCTTCATATATTCCGTTGCTTGAGGAGATCCAGTCACCGTTGACTTTAAACTTGGCGTTGGTGCTGTGAGCGCCTTCGTAAGTTTTAACAAGATGAATTTCTTTCTGGATCAAGGAGTTGTTGATTTTTACTTTATCCGACTGATTGTAGATTGTAACTCCAACGGGAAGATTCGGACTCGTCAACGTTCCGTTTCGATCCATATGGATCACAAAACTTGTTATTCCGACATATCCTTGCGGGACATTGGTTTCAATAAACGTATTGTCTCCTACTTTAAGGGTGATGTCGTTATAGCTTCCGTTGGTGCTGGAATACGCCGCGGTGCTTGCATCGGGATAAGTGATCATAAAGGTCGGGAAAGACGATGGGTTTCTTCCGTCGATTCTTTCGAAAACCTTTTCTAAATCAAATTTTCGCTCGCTGAGCGTATTCATGATTTCAAAATGATCACCGTTGGTAATGCTTACACCATCGGGAATTTGACCTACGACCGTCAGCTTATAATTGTTATGGCCGAAAGGAACAAATTTAATCGTAAAATCGGGCACACCGCTATATCCTGCCGGCGGTGTTTCGCTGATGATATATTCTTTTTCCACTTCGATATTTTTTGTGTACGTGTTGCTGTTGCCATTGGCATTCCAGATCGCTCCGTTGATCCTTATGGTAGCATGCAAATTCGTACTGCCTTCAAAGCATTTGGTCAAGGTTACCTGCTTCTCAACGCAAAAGGGCTGTATCTTTCCTTCATCCGAATCCTGGGCCTGCACAATCCGAGTAAGACCGTTGCCGGCAAACGAACTGAACAGCATCATTAAGGTCAGAAAAAATACACTGATCTTTTTTTTGAATTCTTTTCCTTTCATTTCTCCTCCGTATTTGCACATAACTGCCCGGTTGGCTGAACGGTCTTGAGTATTCGCGGCTTATTGATAATCCGTACGAAAAGCTATATAATAATCTCGAAGCCAATCGTATGCGGCCCCTTTACAAAATCCCGACACCGGTCAACTAAACCACACAGCTACATGCGTTTTTGATAGGAAACGGGCTGCGGTAAATCCGCTGATTTGTGTCTTTCAGACTACAAAAAAACGCCCGAAAACAAGCTGAATTCATTGCTGACTTCAAATTCTTCGGCGTTTGGTAATTTCTATGAAAGCATTTAAAATAATGCTTTGGTGAGGACGCGTGCGAAATTGGTTGGTACAGTAAAAAACGGATAATTGGCGACCGAAATTCAAATGAACAACTTGTCCTTATCTACACGGATTATACTTTTGTAAATTATAGTATTTTGTCAAAATTTAATAAATGTATTTTTATGATATATTTAATTTAATATGTATTTCTACAAAATACATATAGATTCCTATTAATTTTGGTTATTTTTCCCTTTTTTGCTTCAAGTTAAAGTTAAATATTATGGTAAAACAAGGAGTTTTCGGTAATGCTGGAATTTCAGATAGACAATGAATATACGGATATGCGGCTGGATAGGTATGTCGCAAAAGCTTGTCAAGAGCTTTCTAAAATGACGGTACAAAAAATGATCCGTACCGGCAGAGTGAAGCTCAATAACAAAAAAGCCTCTGCCGATGCCAGACTGGCAGAGGGTGACACAGTTAAAATTTTTATTGCGGCAAACGAGAAAACGGAATTATCCAAAAAATATCTTCCGAAACCCGATGTCCTTTATGAAGATGACTTCTTTATTGCCGTAAACAAACCTTCCGGACTCATTTCTCATCCCGACGGAAAAAAGGAAGACTCTCTTTCGGACCGCATCGTCTCGTATCTGTATGAGGAGCTTAAGCAACGGGATGAACTGTTTATCCCGGGGATCATCAATCGGCTGGATATCAATACCTCCGGCATTGTGCTTGCGCCCAAAACGCCCTCCGCATCCAGAGCGCTCAATGAGTTGATGCAAAAAAACAAGATCACAAAAAAATACTTGGTATTGGTCAAAGGCGATTTCGGTGTCAGAAAAAAGGCGGTACATTATGCCGTTAAGGATCATGCAAACAATAAAATGCTGCTTTCTGACGACCCTTCGCAAAGCAGTGAAGAAATGATAACGGTATTTGAGCCATTGCATACAAAAAACAGCTGCACATTGCTTTCCGCGCAGTTAATCACAGGAAAAACCCATCAGATCAGAGCGCAGCTGGCGTATATGGGGTTCCCGGTAGCGGGAGACATGAAATACGGAGATACGGAATTCAATAAAAAAATATATTCCGATTATGGTCTGAAACGTCAGTTTCTGCATTGCTATTGCATGAGTTTCCAATTATGGACCGATTTCAGCAATATCAGGATCCTTTGTCAACTCCCTCATGAACTTCAAAAGGTTTTAAGCGTCCTAAAATTGAATTATGATATTTTTGAATAAGTGCATCAGCGCTTGCAATATCTTTTGATTTCCAGTAAGTTTCTATGATATAATATCTGCAAAAAGGAGAAAACGTTATGAAAAAGATTACCGCTCTATTGATTTCATTTATTTGTGTATTTGCTCTTGCTTCGTGCCAAGCCAAGCAAAGCGATCAATTCAATGTCGGCACCTTAAAGGGGCCCACGGGTATTGGGATGATCCAAATGATCGATGCAAATGAACCGATCGGCACAACGACCGTCAACTTTACGCTAGCCGGCGCGCCCGATGAAATCACCGCAAAGCTCTTAAGCGGAGAACTGGATGCGGCTGCCGTACCGATGAATGTGGCGCCTATGTTATACAACAAAACAGAAGGTGGTTTTGTGATCGCTTCCGTCAATACGCTCGGTGTTATATATATAGTAGAAAACGGAACCGTTGTTAATACAATCGAAGATCTTAAAGGCAAAACCGTTTATATGGCGGGCAAGGGATCGACTGCGGATATCGCATTTCAATATACGCTGTCACTTTACGGAATTGACCCTGCCAAAGACATAACGATCCAATATGTTACCGAACATGCCGAAGCGGCTGCGAAAGTCATCAGCGAAGCTTCAACGATTGCGCTTCTGCCTGAACCTTTTGTTACCAATGTGACTACAAAAAACAAAAGCGTGCGCAACGCCCTGGATATTACGCAATTATATGGCGATAAAACCGGCGGATCTTTGATGATGAGTGCCTTTATAATCAACAAAGAATTTGCTGAATCTTATCCGGGCACGGTCAAAGAATTTTTAAAAGCGTATGAAAAATCGGTTGACTATGTGAACGGCAATATAAATGAAGCGGCGGAGCTGGTGGCTGAACACGGTTTGCTGCCCAGCGCCGAAATAGCCGTCAAGGCGATTCCCAACTGCAATATCGTCTATATGGAAGCAAAAGACAACCAAAAAGATATCACGGATGTATTACAGATCTTTTATGATTATAATCCCGCATCCATCGGCGGAAAAATGCCTGGCGACGATTTTTGGTATGCGAACTAATTATAAGCGTCTCTTAAAAAATCTTATCACGCTGGCCTTTATTTTGATGCTGTGGCAACTTTCTTCTGCCATGATCGGAAAGCCGGTCTACTATCCATCTTTTACCCAGACCTTAGCATCTTTTTGCAGACTTGCATCCCAAACACATTTTTGGATGATGACGGCGGCTTCGCTGCTCCGGGTTATCGGCGGATTTTTAAGCGCTCTGCTTATAGGCGTTGTCCTGGCTTTTGTTGCTTATTTGTTTCCGATAGTATCTGATTTTATTAAAGCTGCGATGGGGGTTGCAAAAGCAACCCCTGTTGCTTCCTTTATTATTTTGGCAATGATATGGATGCGAACCGCTTATGTTCCGGTATTTGTCGCCGTATTAATGATTGCGCCGATTCTGTTCGAAAATACCCTTTACGGAATTAAAAGCGTAGAGGGTCAAATCATCGAGATGAGCCGCGTATATAAAATCCCTACGCTTACTTATCTCGGTAAGATCGTTGTACCCTACACGATGCCGTATTTGTCAGCGGCGATATTTTCATCGCTCGGGATCGGCTTTAAGGCCGTGGTTTCCGCGGAAATCCTGTCCCATCCGATAATGGGCATAGGAACCGATATCTATAATGCTAAAATCTATTTGGAAACACCGGAGCTTTTTGCGCTGACCATAACTGTGATCGTATTGAGTTATATGCTTGAAAAGCTGATCGTTAAGCTGATAAGCGCTAAAAAGGATGTTATAGGAGCACAAGTATCGAATGAAGCTGGGGTTTGAATCAGTCACAAAAACCTACGGAGATAAGATCATAGCCCGGGATTTCAGTCTGCTGTTTGATAGCGGAACAATCTTGTGCGTGATGGGTCCATCCGGATGCGGAAAAACAACACTTTTGAATATCGCCGCCGGATTGATCCCTTTTGATGAAGGAAAGGTGATCGGATTTCATGATAAAAAAATATCCTACATTTTTCAGCAGCCGCGCCTGCTCCCATTTATGAGTGTACGTAAAAATATCGAGCTCGTTATGAAAAAAAAGGACCGCGCATCCGTTGACAGGTTCATTGAACTTGTTCAGCTGAAAGGAAATGAAAAAAAATTTCCAAATGAATTAAGCGGCGGCATGCAGCAACGGGTGTCTTTTGCGCGGGCCTTGGCTTACGAGCCTGAAATTATTTTAGCCGATGAACCGGCAAGCAATCTTGATATCGCTTTAAAAAGATATTTATACGAAACCTTGCGCGCTTACGCAAAAGAGCATTCCGCGACAGTTCTTATGGTGACGCATGATCCCGAAGATTGTATAAGTTATTCCGACGAAGCGATAGTGTTATCATCTTCCCCGATAAAAATTCTTTATCGTACGAAGTTAAGTTCACAAAGTGATAAAAAAAGAATTAAAAATGAAATGATCGGCATTTTGGATGGCGCCGAAAAGGGAGACTGATATGTTTTTTTCTTTTTACGAATCTCCGGTAGGAAAATTAACGATCATTGAGGAGAATGAAATGCTTACTCATCTGCATTTCGGTGAAGCGGTACCAAACAACGGGATCGAGCAAAAAAGCGACTTGTTGAGACTGGCGCAGGAACAATTGCAAGAATATTTTGATGGTACCCGCAAAGAATTTGCATTGCCTGTCGATTTAAAGGGCAGCGAATTTATGAAAAAAGTTTGGGGTGAACTAAAGGCGATCCCTTACGGGACAACGGTTTCCTATAAAGATATTTCCCGGGCAATCGGACAGGAGAAGGCTTACCGAGCAGTAGGCATGGCAAATAACCGAAATCCGCTTCCGATCATAATACCCTGTCACAGGGTGATCGCCTCTGACGGAAAACTATGCGGCTATGGTGGAGGCATTCATATCAAACAATATTTGCTCGAGTCCGAGAAAAAACACAGCAAAAGATAAGGATGAAGATGACACTTTTTCAATATGGCAAAGAAGAAATTGAATATTTAAGCAACGCGGATCCCAAAATCGGGGCGTTGATCAAGCAGCATGGGTTTGTGGCACGAGAAATCGAAACCGATCCCTACAAGGCCTTGATCGACAGCATCGTAGCACAGCAGATTTCGGGCAAGGCAGCCGTTACGGTTTTCAATCGTTTATGCGCCACGGTAGGCGAGTTGACGCCGCAATCCGTATTAAAAACTGAAGTTCAAGCATTGCGAGGCTGCGGATTGTCGGGAAGAAAAGTATCCTACATTCGATCCGCATCGGAGTTTTTTGCCGAAAACGAGGCAAGCATGAAGAATATACAATCGATGGATGATAACGAAGTGCTCTCTTTGCTGACGCAAATCAAGGGAGTTGGGGTCTGGACCGCTGAAATGCTGTTGATATTTTCTTTGGGCAGAAAAAATATTTTAAGTTACAATGATCTCGGCATACGAAAAGGTCTGATGTCTGTCCATAAACTAAGCGGCTTGGATAAAACACAACTGGACTCATATAAAGATTTATACAGTCCTTATTGCAGTATCGCTTCCTTTTACTTATGGATCGCCGCGCAAAATTAAGTCAGCTCAAATAGGCAGGCCGCGCGGCCGGTTCTTCATTTTCTTGAATTTTGACTTTGCCCGATATGATATCGCAATAATTAAAGGAGTGCTGGCGGATGGTTTGGTTTTTCTCGACGCAAATCACAAACACATTCGGATAGGCGGCGTACATGACGCCGCGGATCTTTACATTTTCTTTTCTTGCTGTTTTAACGGATACCGTCATGGTGGTATTCTCTTTTTTTTGAATTTCGCTTCTTATTTCTTCGATGGTTTTTCTTTCACTGGACACTTTATCACCCCTTTTTCCTTTTGGCTATTATTACCTAATTGCTATAATTTAAACGCCATGACTAATTCGAAAGGATTGCTTTGTCAAATTCAGGCGAAATTTTTCTGATTTTTTTTTAAAAAAGGATGTTTTATCTGCGATTTTTATGATAAACTGTATTTGTAACAAAGATGTAACAACCATTTTCTGTTATCACGGAGGACTATAAAGCGTGGAACTTAATTTTAAGATTCAGCGAAACGAAGAACTTCAGCTTGAAAGACTCTTCAACAAGTACACAAAACGTCAGAATCGCCGCCACATCGTGGACGATATGATCGAAGTACGCAAAGCTAAAAAACTTGCTGTCAGCGAAAGACTCAAGTATTACCGCTTTCAGAAAATACCATCAAAGCGTTCAAAGCTTTCCAGATGGTATGAAACAAGCAAACTTCAAAAGACCGCAGATAAAATGATCCATCACGCAAAAACAAGGATCTTTTCATATGAATCGATCTATTTGTATGTCTGGCATTCTTTTTTGGATTTCGTGGATCATGTACGCAGCAAAAAAGCAGTATACGTTCCGATCACGGTATTGGCCTTAATGATCCTATTGGGTTCAATCGGCTATGATGTGCTTTTCGGCTACGAGATCACCTATAACGGGCATAAGATCGGCATCGTCAATGATCTGACTGTTTTTAATAAAGCCATGACCAATGTGGATGCCAATTTGTCTTCATGGTATTCCAACGAGGATCTCTATTACGAACAATCCATAACCACAAAAAGCACATTTATTAAAAACCGCGATGAGATCTTGGATATTAAAGGCTGCGAAGAAGCGATTTATGCTTGTGATCTTCCTTTGTTTGTAAAGGGCGGGATTGTAGTAATCGATGGCATCGAAACCGTGCGCTTATCTTCCAAAGAGGATGCGCAAACAGCTGTGGATAAACTGATCGGAACCTACATCGGCGAAGATACGGAAACCGTGCAAGTCAAAGAATCGGAAATACAGCAGAATATTACGGTAGAAGAAAAAATCATAGCGATGGGTACCGAAAAATCCGTGGATGAAGCGGTTACCTACATGCAGAATCTGGCAGCAAACACACAATCGACGACCGTCGCTTCCGCAAACGTAGATACGCTTGACCAGCTTCTTGAAACGGACAGCAGTTCCAATGAAGGTTTGGTGACAGCGCTCAATTTCAGGCAGTCCGAATTCAGCGTAGGCGACTACACTACAAAACCGGTATTAAGCATAAAAACCGTAAAAGAAGTTATTTATGATGAAGCGATACCTTTTGAAACCACTTACAGAGACGATCCCGACGTCTATTTGGGTTCTACGACCGATGTGAGCGCAGGCGTTAACGGCAGCAAAAAAGTAACCGCTTTGATCACCTATGTCAATGGTGTTGAATCGTCCAGAGAAGTGATCAGCGAAACGGTAACGACCGCAGCCGTAAGCGCGGTGGTAGCCAGAGGAACAAAACCTCTGCCGCCGGCTGTCAGTACGGGCAGATTTAAAATACCTTCCTCGGGACGAATCAGTGAAATTTTTGGAGACAGCTCGCATGCAGGCGGATGCGCTGTAGATATCGCCAACAGAACGGGTACTCCCATCTATGCCTCGGATTCCGGCGTTGTGGTTGCGGCATCCTATTCGGGAACTTACGGAAACAGAGTGACCATCGAACACGGAAACGGCTACAGCACCCTTTACGCACATATGAGTGAATTTAATGTAACTGTAGGACAGCAGGTCAATCAAGGCCAGGTGATTGGTTATGTGGGCAACACGGGATATTCGACAGGTCCGCATCTCCATTTCGAGATCCGTTATAACGGTGTAAGGCAGCCAGTACTCAGCTATTTCAGCTATCTTGCGGTAGGCTCTTATGTAAATGCCCTCCAATAATTCAAATAACTAAATTATAAAGCAGATATGGCTTCATATCTGCTTTTTTGATATACTTGTTAGAATACCCGTTAGATTAAGGAGTTAATAAATGCAGATAGCCCTATTGCTGGCCGGATTGTTTTTAATCATAAAAAGTGCAGATATCTTGATCGATGCAACTTCGAAGCTGGCACGAACTTACGGTGTATCTTCTTTTATCATTGGGATCACCATCATTGCATTCGGCACCAGCGCTCCGGAGCTTGCGGTTGGCGTAATTTCAGGCGTCAACCATACCAACGGTTTGTCCTTGGGAAATATTATCGGCAGTTCCATGTCCAATATGGCACTGATTGTCGGCTTATCCGCAATTTTATGCACGCTTCAGGTACGCGATCATATAGTAAAACGAGAATTGCCTATTCTTCTTGCGGTTCAGCTGATTTTGGGATTCATGCTGATAGACAGGAACCTATCACGATCGAATGGAGCCATACTGATCCTTTTATTTGTCTTCTTTATGATCCATATTACAATAGACGCAAAAAAATCGGCGCGCATAAAGATCGATATCGAAGGAGATATCGATACCGATAATGATAACAACGGTCTGCCGCCTAAGTCGAATGAACAGCGTAGCGGCGGGCAGATGAAATTATGGATATTATCGATTTTATCCTTGGGCGGGTTATTTCTGGGCGGCAAATTAACCGTCGACAGCAGCACCAAAATCGCACAAAGCTTCGGCCTAAGCGAAACACTGATCGGATTAACAGTAGTGGCGCTGGCGACTACAATGCCTGAATTGATCACAAGCATCGTTGCGGCAAGAAAAAAAGAGCATGAGATTGTCTTGGGAAATTCCATCGGCAGCAATATATTTAATATCCTGCTGGTATTGGGTGTATCTTCTTCAATTTCTCCGATCCATACCAAAGAGCGATTATGGTTTGACATTGCGGCCATGATCGTATTGACGCTGTTTGTTATGTCGGTTTCTTTGTTGAAGAAGAAAATCAAAAGGATAACCGGCTTTATTTTGCTTTTTTCTTATATACTATACCTGATGCTAAAAATTATCGCGGCTACTTAAAAATTCTTTTGAATAAACAAAGACGCTATATAAAAAACATTGCCCCGTTAATAGGCAATGTTTTTTTATGTCGGAACTTGGATATTAGAATCAGATTCTTTTTATTGAATATACGATCTTTTCGATTTCCGGGAATATATAATGCGCATGCTCGCACGGAGACCATGCCATGATAAACAGAAAAACATCGGTTTGATCGACGCTGAATAGTTTAAAATCGTATTCTTCTTCGTCAAAAATAAGCGTGCCATTTTCGATTCTTGCATCTCTTGTGTTTAAAAGCATTGCCTGCGATTGGTTTAATACGCAATTATCGTAAGCCTGTTTCAGCTGCGCTATCCCGTGTTTATGGAAATCATTGAGCCCGGAAAAATTTTTTTTGGCATAGGGAATTGCCACCAGATAAGCGACATTTTCCCGGTCGGCAAGCTCTATAATCGCGGCGGGATTTAATTCTCCTTGGATGTTTTCCCAATCTTTTGGGATTGTATAAGTAAATCGGTTATCCGTACTTTTTAGCGTTCCCTCTTTTTTACCTGCAAACACAAGTCCCGCAGCAAGCGCTACGGCGGATAATATTCCAAAAGCTTTAAAAAAATTTTTAACGGGTTTGTTCATCGATTGCCTCTTCTGCAAAATATGTTTAAATCAATATTAGCACAAATTGCAATAGATTGAAATCAAATCTTTTACTGCCGTCTCAATAAAAAAGACTGCACAATGACCGTGCAGCCCTAGGTAAGAAAGTATATCAGGGTTTGTATTTTAAGATCCGCATGGAATTCAAAGTTGCGATAAGCGCGGTGCCCACATCGGCAAATACGGCTTCCCCCATGGTTGCGATACCCAGCGCACCTAAGGCAAGGAAGAATAACTTAACAAACAGCACAAAAATGATGTTTTGTATAATGATCTTTTTAGTGTATTTGGAAAGTTTAATCGCCTTCACAAGCTCCATTAAATTATCTGTCATGATAACGGCATCCGCTGCTTCAATCGCCGCGTCGCTGCCAAGCGCTCCCATGGAGATGCCAACATCCGCCAACGCAAGCACGGGCGCGTCGTTGATTCCGTCTCCGGCATACATGATCTTTCCGTCCGATTTGATTTCTTTATAAGCCTTCACTTTTTCATCGGGAAGCAGATTTGCCTTAACCTCATCAATGCCGACTTCTTTGGCAACGGCAATAGCTGCATTGTCATTATCGCCTGTAAGCATGATGGTTTTTTTGATGCCTAATTCCTTTAATTGTTCAATGGCGGCTTTGCTTTCGGGCTTGATCTCATCGGATAAAATGCAGTTTCCGATGAATTGACCGTCAAGGGTCAAATAGACAATCGTGGTTCCGTCTTTATTATCTGCCTCTGATAGACCGACAAACCCTGCGTTTCCTGCTTTGATTTGCTGCCCTTTATAAAGGAGGCTGACACCCTTTCCTGCGTATTCTTTATAATCGCTAATGTCATTTTCGTCAATCGACATATCGAAATACGCTCGGATAGCTTTTGCGATGGGATGGTTGGACTGATACTCGGCGGCAACTAACAATTCAGCTAAGGATTGGTTTCCTGTTTGGATATTGATTTTCTTGACTGTAAAGTTTCCTTTTGTTAAGGTTCCGGTTTTATCGAATACCGCGGCCTTAACTTCACACAAGGCTTCCATGTAATTGGCGCCTTTGATGAGTATTCCTTTTTTTGACGCTGCGCCGATGCCGGCAAAATAACCGAGCGGGACGCTTAAAACCAGTGCGCAAGGGCAGGAAATGACCAAAAAGATCAGTCCGCGTTTCAGCCAAACGGCAAATTCTCCATAACCGAGCAGCGGCGGTATCACAGCGATCCAAAGGGCAAAAATAACGACAGCCGGTGTGTAATAAGCCGCAAATTTGGTAATGAATTTTTCGGTTTTCGCTTTGTTTTGCGAAGCTTCCTTCGTAAGGTAAATGATCTTTGAGATCATGCTGTTCTCAAACGTTTTTGTAGCTTTGACCGTCACCGGACCGTCGGTAACGATGTAGCCTCCAAAAACCTCGGTGCCTTCCTTGACCGAACGGGCTACAGGTTCGCCGGTGATTGATTTGGTGTCGACATATCCCTCCCCCTTGACCACGATTCCGTCAGCGGGAACCTGCTCGCCGGCTTTCACCAGCAGAAGATCGCCTTGCCGGATATCCTCGCATTGTATCTGCTTGGTGCCGTCGGCAGTAATTAGGTTCGCATAGGGTATTTTTAATTTGAGAAGAGAATTGATGGAATCGATACTTTTATCCTGCGCGTAATCGCTCAGCGATTCGCCGATCTTATAAAAGAGCATAACGGCGGCGCTTTCCACAAAATCACCGAGTCCCATAGCGCCCACAGTCGCAACCGACATTAGGAAATTTTCATCAAATACTTTGCCTTTTAAGATGTTCTTTGCTGATTTCAGCAGTACGTCTCCGCCGATCAATAAGTATGCTGCTATGTATATGAATGAAATCCATAGGTTATTATTGATGATCTGATACTTATCAAGCACAAGCGCTCCGGCAAATACCGCGATCCCAATCAGTTCGCTGACATTCTTTTTAATGAATCCAAAAATTGACTTGTTGGTTTGTGGTTTACTCTGAATATCTTTTTCGGCAGTATAGATCACGTTCACATCCGGCTCATAATAATGCACCGTTTTTTCAATCTTTTCAATCAGTCTCTTGGTATCGTTCTTTTCCTTCAAATTAATGCGGAGTTCATGCGTCATGATGTTAAATTCGGCGTGATCCACTTCGGTAAAAGTATTGATTTCCTCGCTGATCTTCGCGCTGCATACCGCGCAGTTGAGTCCTTCCAACGTTACGGACAATACGCGGTCGGAGTTAGTCGCTCGGCCGCTTTTTTGCGGCAGAACCTTCACATCCGGCTCGTAATAATGCACGGTTTTTTCCACCTTGGTAAAAAAAGCTTCGGAATCGACATTGTCATTATTGAATATCACCTTTAATTCATGTGTCATTAAATTGAAGTCTGCTTTTTTAACTTCGGGAAAATCGTTGATTTCTTTTTGAATTTTTGCGCTGCATACTGCGCAGTTGAGTCCTTTTAGTAAAATTTCCATGATGCTCCTTATTTATGCTTCAAATGCTGTAATCCTATTTCGAATATGTCTTTGACGTGCTCATCATCCAGGGAATAGAGGATGTTTTTTCCGTCTCGTCTGAATTTTACGATATTGTTTTGTTTTAAAATACTCAGCTGGTGCGAGACAGCCGACTGGGAAGCGCCGATGCTCAGAGCCAGATGATTGACGCAAAGCTCCTCGTCGCTGAGCGCTTGAATGATCTTGATCCTTCCCGTATCGCCTAAAACCGAAAAGAACATCGCTAAATTTTGAAGCAGATTTTCTTCCTTGTTTTCAAAATCTTTATTTTCATCTTCCATTAAAATCACCGCAATCTTTTATATGAACATATGAACATATATTCATATGTATATTGTATTTAATTTCTTTCGGTTTTGCAACCCTTTTATCATTTTTTTTTGCAAAAAAAACAGGCATCGAATGACTGCCTGTTAAGAAGGACTTAGTTTATGCTCTATGAAAACAGCTCCAACGCCTTTTCACCGATTCGTTTTCCGTAAATCATAAAGAATTCTTTTCTTTCATCCAGCTGCTCCCTTAGAGCAACAGGTCCCAAATGAATGAAAGGCACTCCCAATCCGCTTCCGGATGAATAACCCAGCATCCCTTTGGTCATTGCATGGCAAAGCATGGTTTGAATTGCGATATCGGCGCCGCCGTGCAGAAAATTGGCCGTTGAAAACGCGCCCGCAAGCTTTCCGGCAAATTTTGCGGCACGGTACTCATCGAAGAATTTTTTGATCTGCCAGCTTATATCCGCTACATACACGGGAGAGCCGAAAATTACAGCGCTGCTTTCATTGATAAATTCATTATCGATATTAGCGTAGTCCGCTATATTCATAAGCTTCACTTCAATATCGCCGGCCGATTTAATCCCTTCTTCTATAAATCCCGCAGCTTTTTCGGTGGTTCCGCTTGCGCTGAAATAAACGATTGATATTTTCATATGTACCCCTCTGCTCCAAAGCAAACACTTTGAATTTCATTTTTTTTATTTAAAGTATAGCAGAAATGTAAAAATGAGGCAAGTGAATAAACGCATAATAAAAGATCGGTCCAAGGAACGATCTTTTAAATAACGAGTAGTCGAAGCCCGCGGTGTTGATTCTTTCTTGGAGGAAATTTTCAATATACTGCAGGAAGAAAGTTGAGAAAATAGAAATACGGAATGATTAAAACCGTTTGAGATTACTTGCTGAATTTTTTCATTCTGCGGATCGGCAGGAAGATCAAAAATGTGACTACGCTGTTGATGCCTGCTTTCAAAAGATTAAATGGGATGATCACCGGAAGAATAAGCCCTGTTACCGAAGAAATGGGCATTCCCAAAAATAAAGGTGTGACAATTAAATTAGCAGGGATCATGATCGCTGTCATAGCAAGGGTTCCAAAGATCAGCGCCGCAATCAAACCCTTGACCGACTGCCTTTTGCGATAGATCAGGGATGCCGTTGTTACAAAAGCGCCCGTCGCAAGAAAATGCATAAGGATTCCGTAAATTCCGCTGCTGCTGCTGAGCGTAAAGCCCTGAATAAGTGCGCCGATCAGTGTGATCAATAACCCTGCGCCCGGGCCGAGCAAAAATCCGCCGATCAAAATCGGGATATCCATCGCATCGTATTCAAGATACGATACCAGCAGCGGGAAGCGGAGAAATGGCACATAGAGCAGCATAATGGAGATAGCTGCTAGCAATGCGATAAGTACGAGTTTTTGTGTTTTGTTGGTTTTCATGTTTTCACCTCAATTAAAAAAGTTGCCTCTTCAAGGGCAACATAAAAAGTGAACTAAAATAGGATTAGTTACTCTTCTTTCATCCGGACTTTAACCGTCGGTACCGGAATCACACCGGTTCTGCGCCTTTTGACGCTGGCGGACTATACCGCCGATTGGGAATTGCACCCTACCCTGAAGATAACTTTATTATATCATAATTTTACAAAACGTCAATAGGTTTACGGCATAACCAACATTATCCTAAACAAATAGCGTACGTTATTTAAGAGCGGATTCCCCTCTTTCCTTCGTCCGTATGCGCACGGCATCCAGCACATCGGATATAAAGATCTTGCCGTCGCCCACTTCGCCGGTATAGGCAGCCTTGCAGATCGCTTCGATGATCTCCTCTGCCTGATCATCCGTCACAACGATTTCGAGTTTGATCTTATGCAAAAAATTGATTTCTACTTCGGTGCCGCGTATATAAGTCTTCCATCCTTTTTGCTTTCCGT